>SVFG01000047.1 GCA_015056975.1 Lachnospiraceae bacterium
CGGGGTGTGGCTCAGCTTGGCTAGAGCACCTGGTTTGGGACCAGGGGGTCGCAGGTTCGAATCCTGTCACCCCGATTTTTTTTTATCTATTGACTTCAGCGCTTTAAAGTGTTATACTTTAAAGCGGTAAGCTTTTAAACTTAGACGCTTTAAAGCAACAAAGCAATAATACACATAAGGAGATAAGAACATGATTATCAAAATTGCTATGCTGATTGTATTTTTCGGTGTTATGGTAGGAGTCGGTTTATACTGCAGAAAACATTCTACAGATGTTAACGGCTTTGTATTAGGCGGAAGAAACGTGGGTCCCTGGCTGACGGCCTTCGCTTATGGTACGTCTTATTTTTCGGCAGTTATCTTTATCGGATATGCGGGACAGTTTGGTTGGAAGTTTGGACTGGCATCCACATGGATTGGCATCGGAAATGCTATTCTGGGATCCATGCTTGCATGGCTTGCATTGGGTAAAAGAACAAGAATTATGACGCAGCACTTGAAGAGTAAGACCATGCCTGAATTTTTCGGTGTAAGGTTCGATTCCAATATGCTGAAAGTTGTGGCATCCATTATAGTGTTTATCTTTTTGATTCCTTATACTGCTTCTTTGTATAACGGATTATCCAGATTGTTTGGAATGGCATTTAATCTTGACTACACGGTTTGTATTGTGGTAATGGCGGTTTTGACCGGTGTATATGTAATTGCCGGGGGATATATGGCGACTGCAATCAACGATTTTATTCAGGGTATTATTATGATTGTGGGTATTATTGCTGTAATCGCAGCGGTGCTCAACGCAAATGGCGGATTGGGTGAAGCAGTGGAAACATTATCACAGGTCAGTGACGAGGGCGCAGGTATAGCAGCAGGTGAATTGACCGCTATCTTTGGCCCGGATGCGTTCAGTCTGTTCGGTGTAGTGGTTTTGACATCCTTAGGAACCTGGGGATTGCCTCAGATGGTACAGAAGTTTTACGCCATTAAGGATGAGGCAGCAATCAAGAAGGGAACTATTATTTCTACAGTATTTGCATTGATTGTTGCAGGAGGTTGTTATTTCCTGGGAGGCTTTGGACGTCTGTATGATATTGATGTTGCTACCGTAGGGTATGACGCAATAGTCCCTGCTATGCTTGAAAAATTATCTCCCTTATTAATTGCGGTTGTAGTAATTTTAGTGCTTTCCGCATCTATGTCAACATTATCTTCGCTGGTACTGGCATCCAGCTCCACTTTGACCCTGGATTTGATTAAGGGTAATATTGTGAAGAAGATGGATGAAAAGAAGCAGGTTCTTATCATGAGAGTTTTTATCGTGGTATTCATTGCAGTTTCGGCAATCATTGCAACAGTTCAGTACAAGAGTAATGTAACCTTTATTGCGCAGCTCATGGGTGTTTCATGGGGCGCATTGGCAGGAGCCTTCCTTGCACCTTTTATTTACAGCTTATATTGGAAGGGTGTTACCAAGACGGCGGTAATTGTAAACTTTATTTTTGGCTCAGGCATTATGCTGGCAAATATGCTTGTAAAGCCTATGTTCCCGGCAGTACTTCAGTCTCCTATTAACTGCGGAGCCTTCGCAATGCTTGCAGGATTGGTGATTGTACCTGTGGTAAGTATTCTGACTCCTAAGCTGAAAAAGGAAAAGACCAAGGAAGTATTCAGCTGTTATGATAAGGCGGCATAAGCTGTGCTTGGATAAGTTTTACAAGTTTTCAAAAAAATGAAAAAATAACTTGAAAAACTGTTGACAAGAGTTACATAATAGGTTAAAATATCATTCGTCGGTTTGATTATTCAAATCGGCGAATAATATATGTGTTCGTAGCTCAGCTGGATAGAGCAACGGCCTTCTAAGCCGTGGGTCGGGGGTTCGAATCCCTTCGAGCACATTTGAGACATCGCAGATGTCTCAGCATATGGTGGGTATAGCGCAGTTGGTTAGCGCGCCAGATTGTGGCTCTGGAGGCCAAGGGTTCGAATCCCTTTATCCACCTTATATTTTACTAATGTTTGTGTCGTAATGGCACGCTTGGTGTCATCATTACAGGGCTATCGCCAAGCGGTAAGGCACAGCACTTTGACTGCTGCAGTCGCTGGTTCGAATCCAGCTAGCCCTGCTTTTTCTTTATATGAATATGGAGCACTAGCTCAGTCGGTAGAGCACCTGACTTTTAATCAGGTTGTCGGGGGTTCGAATCCCCCGTGCTTCACTAGGTAAGTATCATTTGAGGATGATGCTTTTTTTATGTTTAGAAGTCTTCAATTTTGGGTTGAGGTGAAAGCATAGGGCAAGTATAATAGTAATGATGAAAGGGAGAGTATAATGATGAAGAGAAAAGTATTTTTATGTATGTTGTGTGCGGCGCTTACAATGACAGCCTGCGGCACGAAAGAAAATCAGGAGTCAGAACAAAAGGAAATTTTTACTTTAGAGAGTGAGAAGGTGCAAACAGATTACTCCGGGACCTATACGGATAAGATGGGAACGGAAGATATCTACAGTGAACTTGCTTTGGAAAAGCAGCAGGATGGTACCTATGCTTTTACTATGGGAATTTACAGAGTTACTACCTTGGAGGGAACCGCGACAGGGGCAGACGGCATCTTTCATTTTGTAAGTGATGCACCCTGTGTGGAGGGTGATATCACAATAGACGGAGAAGTGGCAGAGGTAATTATAACTGCTTCCGCCTTTGAATACATTGCAGTGGGAGATGAATACCGGTTTCCTGATGGCAGAGAGTAATATAGATAAGAGAGGATTATACGCATGAGTAAGAGAAAGTTAGGTGTTTTTGCTGCTCTGGCAGCTATTGTTATTGTGGCAATTATAGTGCTGGTCTGTGCTTTGAGGAATTTTAAGGAGCCTCAAAACGGAGAGAACCAAAGTACGGAGGTTATTGCGGATGTTGCAGAGCCTGAAGATACGAAGGAGCAGATTAAGGAGCAACAGACAAGTGAGCAGACTGAGAAGTCTGAAAGTGTGGAAGATACTGCTGCGGCGGAGGATGAAGCCACGATTGAGGAAGAGTCTGTAGCGGTCAATACTGAAATGAGACGTATTGTTTCTCCCGAGCAGCCCATGTGGCTTGTACATATTGATTCGTGGAATTATGCGGACCCTCAGAAAATCATAGATTTGATACCGGAGGATATCCGTCCCTACGTGGTATTTAATATTTCTCTTTCCATCAATTGGGATAATGATGCAAAGAAATGGCGTATTGTGCATGACGGTTATGAAACTGCCAAGTCATGGCTTAGAACCTGCGCAGACAATCAGGTGTGGGCAATGGTGCAGCCTGCAAGCGGTGGTCAGTGCCATTTCCCTGATTATGATGAGACGGTGGATTATGAAGATACCCTGTATGCAGAGTTTTTCAGAGAGTATCCCAATTTCTTGGGCTTTAATTATTGCGAGCAGTTCTGGGGCTTTGAACAGGCTGATTTCCCTGTCACCCCCACGGAGAGATACGAGCATTTTGCCAATCTGCTTGAGCTTAGTAATAAGTATGGAGGATATTTGGTGGTGAGCTGGTGCGGCAATCAGTGGAGCCCGGCTATCAATCCCCTTGCCATGATAAAAAGAGTTCCCAATTTTGAAAAGGCTTGCAGAACCTACACAGAGAATTTTATTTTAGAGGAGAAATACACTCAGGTCAGCTATATTGCGGATATGGAGAGTATTGTTTACGGAGCCTATGTTTCCGGCTATTGCGGCAATTTCGGTGTGCGTTATGATGAGAGCGGCTGGACGGATTCTGCATGGACGGGTACAGGAGACATCACCAAGGAGGAATACAGACAGTCTACAGGTCTGCCCATTCATTTGGAGCGCATGGTGCTAAATGGTGCTACTGTAATTGACGGGCCCGAATTAATTTGGGTAGATGATTTCAGGGAACAACCTGCAAAGGAGGGGGAGGATGGATATACCTCTCGCTCTTGGGCAATGTGCGATCAATTCCAAAACAATATGATTGATTTGTTCAGGAAGGTATTGGATGGTAGCATCCGAATTCCGGACAGAGAAGAGGTGATAGCGCGCACCAAGGTAATCCTTATCAATGATGTGAAGGAAGGAAATGATGACCAGAAGTACAGTACCCCTGCTAAGCTTTTTGAGGGGCTGTATCGCATGAAGGATGACGGTAATTTAAGAAATAATCACGATTTGTATAAGAGTACGGGGCGTTACCCCACTATCCCCATGGCCTATGCGCTTGCAGATGATGCAGCATTAGCATTTGAAAGAGTAGTATACAAAACCGATATTATGAAAATAAACGGTCTTTGGGCAAAGACTGCGGATAAGGTTGCAGAATTTAATGAGATGTTCCCGGAGGAATATCAGGGTACCTGTTATGTGGGGAGGAACGAGAATTCCTGGGTAACCTACAATCCCTTTAAAAACGGTACGATATCTACGGCAGTCGTTCCGTTCAAGTATAATACCTGCGAAAGGTTTGAACTGGAATATTCCGGCTACACATCAGGACTTATCAGGGAATATGCGGACTATCTGGATATTTATCTGACCAATTTTGATGAACGTAATCCGGTGCTGAAGACCAATGTGATTAAGATATACGGTTGCACAAATGAGCCTGTATATACATGGAAAGATAGGGGTTATAACCAAAAGGAGAGTGTACTCGAAAGTACCTGGGAAGATGGCGTGTTTACCCTGACAGTTCTGCATAACGGTCCCTTGGATATCGTGATAACCTGTGAAGGTGCGGCTACGGACAGACTGACTGAATATACGAAAGCAGTTATTGTGGAGCCGAAGAAGCCGTCCTTCTATGCCGGAGAGCGTCAGTACGAGGCGGAGCTGTTTGACTACAAAAACATTGTCGAAAACGTGACAAACGGTTGCTGGAGTGAAGTGGAAGGCTTCCGGGCTCAGGGCTTCATGAGATTTGGCACGAAGGCGAATGCGGCAGTGAGAGATACCGTGAATACGGCAAAGAGCGGATTGTTTAATTTCAAACTCAGATATACCTGCGAGGCTGCAAATCAAGCCGTTGATTTGTATGTAAATGGTGCAAAGATAACTACATTGTCTCTGAAGAAAACGGCTACTATGAGCGATTGGGCAGTGTATGAATGTCAGATACCATTGCAGGCAGGTGAAAACAGTATCGAGTTAGAGGCATCGGGAAATCTTCCAGGCAATTTGTATTTGGATAATTTCGTGGTGTCGGGAGATTTCGGCGAAGGGCTTGTGAGATAAGTCTTGACAAAGCCAAATTGGTAAGGTTATAATCAATACCGTGATTGCTTGCGGATGCGGGCAATCACGGAAATAAGCGGGCATGGCGGAATTGGCAGACGCGCCAGATTTAGGTTCTGGTGTCCCCGACGTGCAGGTTCAAGTCCTGTTGCCCGTACTGCAGAAGTAAAGCTGTCGCATCAATGAAAGATTGATGCGGCAGCTTTTTTGATGAACATCTATTACTTACAATTTCTCAAACACCATAGTGGCCTGGATTCTGTCGCCACCACCAAAACCGGTACTCATGCCTGAAGCAGTGGTGATGGTGTGAAGGCGATAGCCCTTTGCGGCCTGTGCATTGATAACAGCTTCCAATTCACCCAGATTTTTGGAAGCTGTTCCGATGAATCTTTCCTTTAAGGTTACCTGTAAAACCACATAAGGGGGCAGATATTCAGGCTGCTGTGCCGTGCCGTAAGTTGCACCGTAGTTTTGAGTCTGTACGAACTGCTGGCCACAATTGGGGCAAAATGCTGCGCCGTCATTGCACTGATTATTACATGTAGGACAAATTACCATAATAGTTTCCTCCTTAGAATGTGAATATGTATGTTGTACGTTATTTAGTATAACACAAAACGTAAATGATTCCAATCATTTATGAGATAATGCTTGACAATTTATTGGCAGCATATTGTTTTTATGCTATAATAATCCGGTAAATCAATTATGTGATTAATGTAAGTACAAAGGAGAATATATATGCCGCCAGGACCTATGGGATTCGGAGGACCGCCTCCGAGCGCAATGAATGAAAAATTAAAGGAACCGTTACCTAAAAATATTAAGGAGGTTCCGGGTTATTTAAAAAGGGTATTTAGCAGTTTCTTTTCCAGACTGATTTATATCATAAAGTTGGTTTGGGAAGCTAAGAAATCGCTTCTGATTATGATGGTGTTTATGGCTGTGTTTAACGGTGTATCACCGGTGCTTTCCGCATATATATCAGCAAATCTGTTAAATAAGGTTGCCGAGGTGTTGCGGTTGGATGCACCTGCGTTTGCTAACATCTGTTCCATACTGTTGCCTGCCATGCTGTTGCAGTTCGGATTTATGTTCTTTATCAGTCTTGTAAACAGTGTCAGTCACATGATTACCCGTATTTCCAGTGAGATAGTGACGAATCATGTGAAGTGCAAGATTATGAATAAGGCGAAAGAAATAGATGTGGCTTCCTTCGATATGCCGGAATTTTATGAAAAATTTGAAAACGCCAACAGGGAGGCGGGCTCGCGCCCTATTGAGGTTATCCGTTCTACCTTCAGCATTGTCAGTACGTTTATATCGGTTGTCAGCTTTGTTGTGATTCTGGCTGCCGTAGCTTGGTTCGCGCCTTTGGTGGTTGTGCTTCTGTCGCTGCCCAGTGCAATTATTACGTTCCATTACCGCAAGAAAAATTTCAGATATATGCGTCATCGCTCCAAGGAGCGCAGACAGATGGCGTATTATTCGGATATCCTTGTGAATAAGGATATGGTAAAGGAGCTTAGGCTGTTTGGTCTTTCCGATACCTTTATCTTCAATTACAATAAAGTGTTTGCCCGCTATTTTTCAGGTATTAAGCAGCTGATTACGGCAGAGGGAATCTGGGGTATCCTGATATCACTTGTGACTACTTTGGTTAACTGTGCGTTGTTTTTCTTTATTGCTTATACGGTTACCACCGGTTCCGGGCAAATCGGAGATTATTCTCTTTATACCGGTGCTTTGACATCTATAGCAAACAGTGTTGCAATGCTTGTCACTACGACCTCAAGTATTTATGAGGGTACGCTTTTTATTGATAATATGATTGTATTTATGAATGAGAAGCGGAATATTGTGTCTACGTTGCCAAAGGCGCGTCATGTGGAGCGTCATGTGGGACATACCATAGAGTTCAAAAACGTATCCTTCCGGTATCCGGGGACGAAGCGTGATGTGTTAAAGAATATTAATTTCAGTATTGTACCGGGTGATACGGTGGTTCTGGTAGGGTTGAACGGTGCGGGTAAGACCACGCTTCTTAAGCTGCTGACCCGATTGTATGATCCCACTGAGGGTGTTATCTTGCTGGACGGACATGACATCAGGGAATATGATACAAATGAGCTCTATGCAATGTATGGCGTCATTTTTCAGGACTTTGGAAAGTATGCTTTTTCTGTCAGCGATAATATTTCCTTTGGTGAGATTAGTAAAGCGGCAGACAGGACAGAGGTTGTGGAGGCTGCAAAGGCAAGCTCCGCGGATGACTTTATACAGAAGCTGCCCCTCAAGTATGATACGCCGCTTACGAGAGTGTTTGAGATGGAAGGAATTGAGCCCTCCATCGGTCAGTGGCAGAAGCTGGCCATTGCCAGAGCTTTCTATTCCGATTCGGATGTATTGATATTGGATGAGCCGACAGCATCCTTGGATGCCATCGCAGAGCAGGAAATCTTTAATCAGTTTGATTTGCTGCGCAAGGACAAGATAACTTTCTTTGTTTCTCACAGACTGTCCAGTGCAACTATAGCTACAAAGATTCTTGTGTTGCAAAACGGTACTTTGGCAGAGATGGGAAATCATACAGAGCTTATGAATAAAAAGGGTGTATATTATGAACTATTCTCCACCCAGGCGAAACGGTATTTGGAAACCGAAAAAGGAGAAGAGCAATTGAGGAGGATGTAAAATGCAACAAACAAGAAAAATAAGTGCTTCGGCAAGAGTGGGATATTTCTTTTTGGCAATTTCTGCAGTGTTAGCGTGTATCGGGTTACAGCTGGTATGCGCGTTGGTAGTGCTTATCCCGGCGATTTTTATAGAACTGTTACAATATCCTGCTGAGGTGTTGTATTATGATACAGATAAAATGTATGACATTTATATGGAAATTGTAGCAAAGTGGACACCGATTGCAACGCTGGCTTATCATGTGGTGGGTACTATTGTATTTGGTATCTGGTATAAGTTCTGTTTTTGGAAGCCACGCCCCACTATAAAGCAATCCTTCAAGAATTTCAGCTTTAAGAGTATTTTGGTTGCCATCGGGTGTGGTATCGCCCTTTGCATGTTTGCAAACGGTACCGTAGTTGTTGAGATGTTCGTGATGCCTGCACAGGTGGAAGCATATATGGAGATGGCAGAGCTTGCAGGACTTGGAACTAATATGTGGACCATTATTGCAAGTATCGTGTTGGCACCCATCGGAGAAGAGTTTATCTGTCGCGGTGTTGTGTTGCAGTTTGGGCAAAAGTGTTTTGGAAGATTTTGGATAGCCAATATTCTTCAGGCGATTTTGTTTGGAGTGATTCATATGAACTGGGTACAGGGCATCTACGCTTTTGTGATAGGTCTGGTGTTAGGTTATCTGGTAAAGCAGTACAATACCATTTTACCGGCAATGCTTCTTCATATGGTGGTGAATTTCTCTTCCAGTACATGGATTGCTTATTTGCTGGAGCCGGTTCCTGCGACATTGCCAATCGGTATTATTTTGACAGTGGTTCCCTGGTTGGTGATTGTTCCCCTGCTGCTTTGGGGAAAGCAGAAAAAAATAGAAGCTATGTAAAGTTAATGTAAATTATTAGCTTACATATAGCATATTTACCAAGGTTGTGATATTATTGGGTGGTGTCTTTGGGCATGAGAATAATTAATAATTTTTTAGGAGGATTATTATGGAGTACTTATTGGAAGGAATATTGACGTTGTTCAATTTCCAGAATGGCGGTTGGAAGTGCCTGGTAATGATTGCAGTAGGTATTGTTTTAATCTGGCTTGCAATCAAGAAAGAGTATGAACCTTCATTGTTACTTCCCATGGGCTTTGGTGCAATTCTTGTTAACCTGCCTTTGTCCGGTGTGTTGAATCAGATGGTAGGCGGTGTAGAAGCACATGGTATTATTGAATGGCTGTTTGATGTAGGTATCAATGCATCTGAGGCAATGCCGATTCTGTTGTTTATCGGTATCGGTGCCATGATTGACTTTGGCCCCCTTCTTTCAAAGCCCTCCATGTTTCTGTTTGGCGCAGGTGCGCAGTTCGGTATTTTTGCAGCAATCCTGTTGGCAGCAGTATTAGGTTTCGATATTAAGGACGCAGCATCCATTGGTATCATTGGTGCAGCTGACGGTCCTACAGCTATTTTGGTATCACAGGTATTAAAGTCAGAGTATGTAGGTGCTATCGCAGTTGCAGCATATTCCTATATGGCATTGGTACCCATTGTACAGCCCATGGCTATCAAGCTTGTAACTACAAAGAAGGAAAGATGCATACATATGGAGTACAAGCCTGAGGCTGTTACCAAGACCATGCGTATTATTTTCCCTATAGCAGTTACGATTATTGTAGGTCTTGTAGCACCTCAGTCCGTAGCTCTTGTAGGCTTCCTGATGTTCGGTAACCTGATTCGTGAATGTGGCGTATTGGGAACAATGTCCGAAACAGCACAGAATCAGCTTGCAAATCTGGTTACTCTGTTACTTGGTATTACAATTTCCTTCAGCATGAAGGCAGAGGCTTTCGTAAGAGTAGAGACCATCATGATTATGCTAATCGGTCTGTTTGCATTTGTTATGGATACAATCGGAGGCGTTCTTCTTGCTAAGTTTATGAACCTGTTCTTAAAGAAGAAAATTAATCCTATGATTGGTGGTGCCGGTATTTCCGCATTCCCTATGTCTTCCCGTGTAGTGCAAAAGCTTGCAATGCAGGAAGACCCTACCAATATTCTTATTATGCATGCAGCCGGCGCTAATGTATCCGGTCAGATTGCATCCGTAGTAGCAGGCGGACTGGTAATCAGTCTGGTATCTCAGTTCTTATAAGATGAGAGAAAGGAAGATGATATTATGAATGAAGTAATTATGCAGGCATTAGAGATTATGTG
Source organism: Lachnospiraceae bacterium (assembly GCA_015056975.1). Lineage (GTDB taxonomy): Bacteria > Bacillota > Clostridia > Lachnospirales > Lachnospiraceae > Acetatifactor. The sequence goes on from SVFG01000047.1 coordinate 10,146, forward strand.
GAAGGGCATGCTGGGAATATTTGTTGCATTAGTAGTCATTATGATTTTTGTATGGATTATGGCAAAGCTCGGAAAGAAGAAAGATTAATTATAATATTTAGGAGGCGCTTCTGAGACAGAGGCGCCCCTTCTTTACCCGGATGCCTACTGTACAATTTCAGTTTGTACAGTAATTAATGCAGTTTCTGGTAGTTCTTGTATGAATGACATGTTAGGTGATATAATAAGAACAGAATTTAGTGGAAAGAGGTAACACTATGAGAAAACAGGGCATTTTATTACCCATATCATCCATTCCTTCCGATTACGGTATCGGTACCTTCGGAAAGGAAAGCTATAGATTTGTAGATTTTTTAAAGAAGGCAGGACAGAAGCTGTGGCAGATTTTACCACTGGGACCCACCGGCTATGGTGCAAGTCCCTATCAGTCCTTTTCTACGTTTGCAGGTAATCCCTATTATATTGATTTGGAGAAGCTTGTAGAAGAAGGATACCTGACATGGGGGGAATGTAATTCCTTTGATTTTGGTGATAATATTCATTACATTGATTATGAAAAAATGTATCATGCAAAGTTTGCAATCCTAAGAGTAGCATACAACAGAGCACGCGGTATGGCAGTGGAGAGCCGCGGTGATTATCAGGAGTTTGTCAGGGAAAACAGTTTCTGGTTGGAGGATTATGCACTGTACATGGCGCTGAAAAATGCCAATGAAGGAATGTGCTTTATTGAATGGGATGAGGATATCAGACTTCGTAAGCAGCAGGCTATGGACAAATACTGCCGGGAGCTTTCAGATAATATCGGATTCTACAAATTCCAGCAGTACCTTTTTGCGAAGCAGTGGAAGGCATTGAAAAAATATGCCAATGATGCAGGTATTGAAATTGTGGGAGATATCCCGATTTACGTTGCTTTTGACAGTGCAGACACTTGGGCGACACCGGAGCTGTTTTTACTTGATGAAGATGGGAAGCCCGTGGGTGTGGCAGGTTGTCCTCCGGATGCCTTTGCCACTACCGGTCAGCTTTGGGGAAATCCTTTGTATGATTGGTCATACCATCAAAAGACCGGCTATGAGTGGTGGATGAAGAGAATCGCGCATTGCTATGAACTGTATGATGTGGTGCGAATCGATCATTTCAGAGGTTTTGACGAGTTTTGGTTTGTACCTTACGGTGATGAGACCGCAGAGCGAGGTCATTGGGAAAAGGGACCCGGCTATGAGCTTTTTGCTACCATGAAAGAAAAGCTTGGTGACAAGAAGGTAATTGCAGAGGACTTGGGCTTCTTGACCGACAGTGTTATGGAGCTTGTAAAGAAGACCGGATATCCGGGGATGAAGATTCTGCACTTCGCATTTGATTCCGGGGAGACCAATATTTATCTGCCTCACAATTATGAGAAGAACTGTGTGGTATACACAGGTACCCATGACAATGAAACCTCTGCCGGCTGGATAAATACAAGAGCTCCTTATGAAAAAGAATTCTTAAAGGAATATCTGGGTGTAAAGGAAGACAGTGACTTGGTGTGGGCATTAATCCGTACAGCAGTAAGCAGTGTTGCTGATACCGCCATCATTCCCATGCAGGATTATCTGGGACTTGGCAATGAGGCACGTATCAACACCCCTTCTACGCTGGGTGATAATTGGAAGTGGAGAATGGATAAGAGCGCGCTTACGGATGAACTCGCGCAGAAGATTTACCGGATGACAAAGATATATGGAAGAATATAAGTGAAAAGCTGTGGCAGATTGTGCCGCAGCTTTTTACATAGCAAGATAGCATGGAAGTTAGGAAGGCACTGCGAGTGAGTGAGGATACCATGACAGCCGCAGGCACGCTTTCGCTACGGTTCGCATCGCAACGGTACTAAGCTCGATTGCATCTTTGATGCAATGACCTCGCTAAGTGCCGGCGTGCTCACAGTGCGCTGCTTGTGTCATGGTATCTTCGCTCACTCACAGCAGCTTCCTTTCTGTCGTATGTTACCCCTGACTTTGATAATAATACACCACAAGCTGCGTGCGGTCACGCAGGGACAGCTTATCCAGAATATTACTCAGATAATTGCGCACGGTACCTTCACTCAGATAGAGCTTCTCAGCAATCTCGTGATTGTTCAGTCCGTTTGCAACCAGGGTAATAATTTCATATTCTTTTTCCGTAATGTCTTTATCATCAAACTTCTCAGCCTTGGTATCTTTCGTACTTATACTGGGGAGTTTGTTTACGATTTCGCCTCCAAAGACACTCTGACCGGAATATACCGCCTGCAGGGCGGGTACGATTCCTTCAAAATCCTGTTTCAAAATATATCCTTTGGCACCGCACTTCAAAGCATTTACGACATATTCATCATCGGAGAAGGTGGTAAGAAACAGTACTTTGGCATCGGTGTACTTTTCTAAAATATGACCGGCAGCAGTAATGCCGTCCATACCTTCCATACGAATATCGGAGAGCAGAATGTCAGGCTGATGCGTTTCGTAAAGGTTGATGGCATCCGTGCCACATTTGCCTGTGGCAATTACTTCAATGCCTCCGGCTTCAATGATGGTCTTTAAGGAAAGTAATACAATATCATCATCGTCTACAATTACAATTCTCATGAAAAACTCCTCTCAGGTATATTATGATACGTTCTTTTTGGGAACGGAGATAAAAATCCGAAAGCCTTGTGTGGTGGAAAAAGTAATTACACCATTCAGGGTGCGTATGCGGTCTTCCATATTTTTCAGACCGATTCCTGCGTCTAAATGGTTGATATCATTGTTTACCGTTCCGTTATCCTCAATCAACAACTGGTAATGCTCCTCAAGCTCGTTCAAAATGACGGTCACTTCCGTAGCGTTGGAATGCTTCCGGATATTGGTAATGGCCTCCTTTAATATGGTGAGGAAAGCGTATTTGATTTCTTTGTCAGCCTCCATGGAGATGTCGCAGGACAGCTGTGTGTGACGGTCTGTTAAGTCGTTTAGCAGATTTTTTGCTGCCTCTTTTATATCAAAGCTGTCCTTGTGCAGGTCGTGCACGCTTTCACGTATATTATTCATGGCATTGTCCAAGGTTTCCTTTAAGGGGGAAAGCTGTGCCGCAACAGGTTCCTCCTTATGGATTGCCATAATGGCTCCCAGCTGTAAAATAGAGCGGGAGAGCAGATGTCCTACATTGTCATGGATTTCTCTTGCAATGCGGTTTCTTTCGCTCAAGGTGGCGATATGTATCTCCTTTTCCTGGTTGGCTACAAGGTACTTATTCTTTTCGGAGAGAATGGCATTGCGTTCTGCCGCGTCATCTCGGATTTTTTTGATTTCTTCGGTCTTATGTGTAAGATTTTTTGACGTCCATCCCATGTATAAAGCCAGTAACAGCATAAAAATCCATAACAGCATGGAGGCATCCGGAATCAGGAAGCCTGAATAAATGACGGGGAAGGCAGAGCAAAGGATAAGCACCGTCAGATAAGCTTTGTTATCCAAGTGTTTGTAAACCCCTGCGTATAGGGTGAGTACCACAAAAGGGGTAAAATCAGGTGAAAACAGGGTGGCAAAGGGCAGTATCAGATACAGGAGCCTCTCAGGGAGATTACTTTTTAAATTGCCCAGATAGCAGGTGATTCCCGTAAGAATCAGACCCACCAGAATATAAAACATATCAGGAAGGGGGGAACTGCTGTTGTTTATTATAAATAAGCTTAAAAGATATAGTAATATTCTATCTATAATATGCGACATATGTTTACCTCATTTTGCGCGATGCAGCGTATGAATCCGGCTACATTATAGCATTTTTGCAGGCGGACTGTAAATAGAAGTAAAAACATACAGGGAAGAAAATGACATTTGTCACATGGACTTGTGAGAATATTCACTTACCATGTGATAAATGCTTCGCTATAATTAGGAGTGTAAGAGATACAAAGCGGTTGCGGGTCTGCGTGAGCACTGCAGGCAGTCCCGGTAAAACAAAACAGTGCAGGAATGAGGAGAATATATGAGTGAATCAGTTATTGTTGTAGAGAATCTGGTAAAGAGATACAAGGAGCTTATCGCCTTGGATCATTTTAATCTGGACATAAAGAAGGGTGAAATCTTTGGTCTGCTCGGACCCAATGGTTCCGGAAAGACAACCACCATCAATTGCATTTTGGCATTGCTAAAATTTGATAAGGGAAGCATCAGCGTATTTGGCGAGGAGATGAAGCCGGACAGCTATGAGCTTAAGAGTAAAATCGGAGTGGTAATGCAAAATGTGGCAGTGTTTGATGAACTTACTGTATATGAAAATATTGATTATTTTTGTGGATTATATATTTCAGATAAAAAGCTGAGAAAGCAGTATGTGGAGGAAGCAATTGAATTTGTGGATTTGGGTGAGTTTAAGAAGTTTTATCCCAAGAAGCTTTCCGGTGGTCTGCTTCGCAGATTGAATATTGCCTGCGGTATCGTTCATAAGCCGGAACTGATTTTTATGGATGAGCCCACCGTGGCGGTTGACCCTCAGAGCCGTAACAAGATTTTGGAGGGTATTGTGGAACTGAATAAAATGGGGGCAACCATTATTTACACCTCCCACTACATGGAGGAAGTGGAACAGATTTGTACCCGTATCGCCATTATGGATAAGGGAAAAAATCTGGCAATCGGTACCACGGATGAGTTAAAAAAGATGATTAAGAGAAATGAAACCATTTCTATTGAGGTATTAGAGCTTGCAGACAATATTCTTTCGCTGATTAAGGAATTGCCCCATGTATATGAAGTGACCTATGAGGAGAAAATGCTCAAGGTTCTTTACAGCGGGGGTAAGCATAATCTGATCAGAATCCTGGATTTGCTGAAAAACGAGGGAGTAAGCTTTGGCAGAGTATATTCCGAGCGACCTACACTAAATGATGTGTTCCTGGAGATTACCGGTAAAGAGCTGAGAGACTAAGGAGGCGTAACCAATGTTTTTTCATATATATAAATACAGATTGAAAGCGTTGTTTCATCAAAAGGAAGAATTCTTTTGGAACCTGATATTTCCTTTGATTTTGGCGACCTGTTTCTTCGCGGCATTTAGTAAGATTACAGAGAGTACGGAAGGCTTTTCTACCATTCCCGTGGCAGTGGTGCTGGAAGAAACAGACGGCGAAAAATATTTTACGGAGATGATGGATGCTCTCTCTGAAAGCAAGGATGGGGAGGAAGCATTCTTTGCGGTAAACTACGTTGCCAAAGAGGAGGCAGAGGCACTTCTTGAGGATAAGGAAGTGGCAGGAATGATAGTGCTTAAGGAGGCGAAGCCCTCTCTGATTATTCTGGAAAATGGTATGGAGCAGACCATGATTAAGGCAGTCATGGATAAATACCTTCAGACGATGGATGTAATTACCGGAATGATTCCGGACCATATGGATAGGCTTGAGCAGGTAATGGAAGCAGTCAGCGATGAAGTATCTTATATCAGGGAGCAGAAGCTGACGGACGGTAATATTGACAATATTATAGATTATTTCTTCGCACTGATAGCCATGACCTGTCTGATGGGAACCAGTACCGGTCAGGTATGCATTACTTATATTAAAGCGAATCTTTCCGCAATCGGTCTTCGCAAAAGTATTTCTTCCGCAAAGAGAATGACCATGATTCTGGGAGATATGGCAGCAACATATTCCCTTTCAGCATTGTCAAACGCAGTACTACTTATTTATTTGAAGTACATTTTGAAATTGAATATGGGTGGCAGTTTCCTTGAAATCTATGCAGTCACACTGGTGGGATCTCTGATTGGTATCAGTATCGGTATTTTGATTGGCTCTCTTCCCGGAGTGGGTGAGGGTGCCAAAATGGGTATCAACCTTTGTATTACCCTGTTTTCCAGCTTTTTAAGCGGACTTATGATGGGCGGTATTAAGTATCTGATAGAGGAGCATTGTCCCATTATCAACAGAATCAATCCGGCAAGTCTGATTTCGGATGCATTGCATTCCTTGAACATTTATGATGATTATGCAAAATATGCGCAGTGTATGGTGATTATGGTAGTGATGTCGGTGGTTTTATTGACAGCAGGAATTGTGATTGCCAGGAGGGAAACTTATGACAATATTTAAAACGTTTTTTAAAGTGGGAAGAAAATATATCGGAAATATCTTTATGTATTCCGCCATCTTTTTGAGTATTGTGCTTGTGATTGCAAAGGTAAACGGAAATGCTACCGTTGAAGAATTTTTGGCTTCTGAAGTGAAGGTGGCTGTATTTGACCATGATAACAGTGATTTGAGCAAGGGTATGGTACAGTATCTGGAGGAACATCATAACCTTTTGGAAATAGAGGAAGATTTGGATACCATTCGCGACAGATTGTATCAGAGGAGAGTGGAGTATGTTATTATCATCCCTAAAGGTTTTGGTGAGAGCTTTGCAGAAGAAAGAGAGAAGCTTTCCCTGGATGTCTACAAGCTTCCGGGCACCATGACTTCACAGTTTATGGATATGGCTCTTGATACCTTTTTGTCCACCTACAGAGGATATCTGGCAGCAGGTATGGAGCTAAGTGAGGCCTATGCAAAGACGGTTAATACCATTGTAGTACAGACAGAAGTGGCATTTTATTCCGGTAAGGAAGCGCCTGTTTATGCTCCCATTCATTTCTTTTACATGTATGTGCCTTATGCACTGATATCAGTTGTGGTACTGGCAATCGGACCGATTTTAATTGTGTTTAATAACGGTCAGATAAAAAGCAGAATTAATTGCAGCAGAGTATCTGCATTCCGCAAGAATATGTCCCTGATGGCGGGCAGTGGCATTTATACCGTATTGATTATACTAATTTACTTTGTGATTTCGTTGGTGTTGTACAAGAGCGATGTGTTTAATACGGCAGGTATATTCAGGGTGTTAAATATGTTGATATATGCCTTTGTATGCTTGGCATTTGCATTCCTGTTATCCATGCTCACAAGCAAGAGCCATCTGCTCAATATATTTACCAATGTGTTTGGATTGGGTTCCAGCTTCTTGTGTGGTGTGTTTGTCCCCAGAATGTGGTTGTCTGATGGAGTTGCGGCAATCGGCAGATTCCTACCGGCATACTGGTATGTAAATGTGGAGGAGGCATTGTGCAGTGGTGATGCGGCAGCTACCTCGGTGATTGCAACAGGCTATCTGGTACAGATTCTTTATGGTGTGGCAGTGTTTGTGATTGCACTGGTGCTGTCCCAGAACAAGCGAAAAGGTTAGGTAAAAGAACAGGTCTGCAGGATATCCTGCAGACCTGGTTTATTGTCGCTATTTTTCTTTAACGGGCGAATTCAGTGCCATGTAAGAATTGTGGAATTCCTTCTGATAGGTAACGTCTTCATCAAACCATTCCGGCGGAACAAAGGCAACAGCTGCTTCACGGCTACCAAACTCTACCTCTGCCATTATAAGCGGTGCAAAGGGAGCATCAAACACATCAAGCTCTATAGTGAGAGTGTAATCCTCGGGAGGAGTGGGGAAGCCTTCCTTGAAGCCCGGATTCTTGAGAGGAATCAGGTAACGTTTCTTTGAGATGATGTTGCCATCTGCCTTCTCGCGTAAATGGTAATAAGCTTCCTCGTTTAACGGAAGATTGCTTTCATCTCGGGCAAGCATACCGTTTCCCTTGTAGGTCAGATAGTATTCATCATCTTCCTTGCGAACACGGACAACAGGATCAACGGATAAATAAGCCTGTTCTATATGGCGGAAGGGATAGCTTTCCAAATTCTCGGGTAAAGTCTTTAAAGTAAATTTGCGTTCAATTTCCATCTGTAATAAACCTCAGTAATTTCTTTGTGTTACATTGTGCCTATCAATCACCGGCACATCTGTTTAATTAAAGTATAGCATATTTCTATTGAAAATACCATATATTACAATGCTTTTTTTGCGCACAATAAGTAGGAGAATCGTGCGTTTTTTTTACTTGAATTTATAAGCCTGCAGATTTATGATAAAAATGTAAATACAATGAAAATTTGGAGGGGCAATTATGGCGAAATATGAAACAAGTTTTAGAGGTAACTTTTTTAACGCATTACATACCATTGAGGAGGGCATATTGAATGGCAGTATGTCTGCCAGCTTAGAGGATTCCAGTGATTTTCTGGGAAGTACATCCCGTTGCAGTGTGAGGGTGTTTGAACGCTACAGCTATATGGGTGGAAACAGGGTAAGCTTGGCCGTTACACTTTTCGAAGAGGACGGAGATATTCGTTTGTCAGCCATTACATCCGGCGGAAGCCAGGCGGTGTTTTTTAAAGTAAATACATGGGGTGAAGAAGCTTTTCTGGATAAACTGAAGGAAATAGTAGATACCTTTGAGAGATGATGCGGAGCCTTAGGGCTCCGTATTCTTTTGCAGAAATGGTAACAATTCATTGAAAAATCCTAAGAAACGTTGTATACTATTTTTATTATGCATACATTATGGGGAAGTGTGCTCATGCAACCTGTCCGATGTATGCCAAGATGGAGGAAAAGATGAGTAAGATAGCGATATTTTTTTCGGAGGGATATGAGGAAATAGAAGCACTTGCGGTAGTTGATATTTGCCGCAGATGTAATTTGGACATAGATATGGTGTCTGTTACAGAGGAGAAATTTGTGGCAGGTTCTCATGGTATCAATGTGGAGATGGATAAGACCTTTTCGCAGGTGGATTTTGCAGAGTATGACATGTTGGTGCTACCCGGCGGTTTAAAGGGAACCTTAGGTCTGGAGGCTCATGAAGGTCTGATGGCTCAGATTGATGCTTTTTATGCGGCCGGTAAATATATTGGGGCAATCTGTGCAGCCCCCAGCATTTTTGGACATAGAGGCATCCTGAAGGGCAGAAAAGCATGCAGTTATCCGGATTTTGAAAGTCATCTGGAGGGGGCGACCGTGACAGCAGGGCCGGTGGAGATTTCCGATAATGTGATTACCTCCAGAGGCATGGGAACTGCTACAGAGTTCGGACTTGCAATTGCCGGCATTTTTGTGGGTAAAGATGCAGCTACAGAGACAGCAGAGAAATTTATATATGAGTGGAAATAAATGCCTGACAACGGCAGAACGGAGATATTGATGAAAAAAGCGTTAATTACAGGAATTACAGGGCAGGATGGCTCTTATCTGGCAGAGTTTTTGTTGGAAAAGGGATATGAGGTACACGGACTTGTGCGCAGATCCTCCATCGGAAATACCGCCCGTATTGACCATCTGATTGCGGAGAATAAGGTACAGTTGCATGATGGAGATATGTCAGATTCATCCAGCATTATCCGCATTATCAGCGAGGTGCGCCCGGATGAAATCTATAATTTGGCAGCCCAGAGCCATGTACAGGTGAGCTTTGATGTGCCGGAGTATTCCGGAGATGTAGATGCTCTTGGAGTGCTTCGTGTGTTGGAGGCTGTGCGCATTTTAGGTCTGACCAAGACATGTCGTATTTATCAGGCTTCTACATCTGAATTGTACGGAAAAGTGGAAGAGGTTCCCCAAAAGGAGACAACTCCTTTCGCACCCTACAGCCCTTACGCTGTGGCTAAGCAGTACGGATTTTGGATGGTTAAGGAATACAGAGAAGCATATGGTATGTTTGCGGTAAACGGTATTCTCTTTAATCATGAATCCGAGCGCAGAGGCGAGAATTTTGTAACAAGAAAGATTACTCTGGCAGCAGGCAGAATTGCCTGTGGTTTGCAGGATAAATTGTATCTCGGTAACCTGGATTCCCTGCGTGACTGGGGATATGCCAAGGATTATGTGGAGTGTATGTGGATGATGCTGCAGGCAGATAAGCCGGAAGATTTCGTAATAGCGACCGGTGTACAGCATACGGTTAGGGATTTTACTA
>SVFG01000048.1 GCA_015056975.1 Lachnospiraceae bacterium
TGTAAGGAAGGTTCTGACAGTGAACTTTACCAGTATTTCAAAGAATATGGATTAGATTTTTTTGAAAGCCTTGGATTACCTTTAGAAAAATTACGTTTTCATGATCATGACAAATTAGCACACTATGCGAAAGAAGCCTGTGATATTGAATATCAATTTCCATTCGGATGGGGTGAAATCAATGGTACTCATAACAGAACTAATTTTGATCTCACACGTCATCAGCAATATTCCGGAAAATCAATGGAATACTTTGACGAAACCACAAAAGAAAAGTATATTCCTTATATTATTGAATCAACTTATGGGTTAGACCGTATCGTATTGGCATTGCTATTTGAAGGTTTACACGAAGAACAGATTAGTGATACAGACAGCCGTATTGTATTTAATATTAAGCCGGCTCTTGCACCAATCAAAATTAATATACTTCCTCTAATTAAGAAGAAGCATGCCGAGAAGGCTAGAGAATTATATGCGATGCTCGCTAAATATTGCATGGTACAGTATGAAGAGTCCGGTAGTATTGGAAAGAGATATCGCAGAGGAGATGCGATAGGTATTCCATATGCAATTACAGTTGATGATGCAACGCTAGAGCAAGAAACTGTGACTATCAGAGATAGAGATACTATGGACCAATGTGTAATTCCGATAAGTGGATTAGTTACTTTTTTGGAAGAAAAATCTTTGATATAATTTGTTGAACTCAAATAAACACTCTGAACATAGGCGTACCGAAGGGTATAGAAAAAACGTCTGCGGTGTCATCCGCAGACGTTTTTTCTATACCCTTCGGTACGCCTATGTTCAATTACTTAAGGGGCTTTGCTCCGCCCTTTTCCTGAATCTTATCAGACAAACGCTTTAAGAAGCCCTTTTTCTTCTCAGGTCTTGCTTCTGTCTTTCCGTGAAGTCCCTTTACACCGATGATGTAAATACCGCTTACAATGGCTTTTACTTCCTTCTTAACAGGAATGGACTCAAAGATTTTCTCATCACTTACTAAAGACATAATCTGAGGACCGACCTTTGCCTTTACGATGGGGAGCTTGGTACCTCTCATCAGCTTGGGAGTCTGGTCGATAACCATCTGCGGTAATCCGGAATCCTTCATCTTCATACGCTTTTTGTCAATGATCAGCATGGAGATGGTCTGCTTGTTTGCCTCCATCATTTCCTGCTGCTCTGCCTGCTTCTTCTGAGCCTTCTTACCTAAAATAAATAATACAATCACCACAACCACAACGACGATGGCAATTATCAATAATGTTGTTGCTAAGGGTCCCATTCTATTTAACCTCCTTTTGATATCACAACCTATATATTAACACACATAACCATAAATAGGCAATAAAACATTTATAGTTATTTAACAGTTTTTTTGAAAGATTTGTGATATACTGAAAATAATTAGTCATGCAGAAGAGGGAAAGTGCGTATATGGAAGGTGTATGGGAAATTTTTAAATCAATAATGGGATTTGTCTTTGGCAATCTGTTCATTTGGAATATGCTGTTTGCCATTGTTATTGTATTCTTTGAGCGTCGAAATCCTAAGAGCGTATGGGCATGGTTGTTACTTCTGTTCTTTTTGCCCTATGTGGGATTCATCTTTTATTTGCTGGTGGGACAAACCATGCGGAAGCAGAAGATGTTTAAGGTGAAGGAGTTGGAGGATCAGCTTAATGAAGCTATCAGGCAGCAGGAGAATCAGATTAAGTCCAAGAACCTGGAAAATCTGGATGAGGATATCCAAGGTTATACGGATTTGATTATGTACAATCTGGAGACCTCAGGGGCGGTTCTTACGGATGACAATGACATTGACGTGTTTGTGGATGGCGGTGAGAAATTTGAGGCGTTGCTTGAGGATATGCGAAATGCCGAGCATTTCATTCACCTGCAGTACTATATTATCAAAAATGATGTATTGTTTCACAGGATAAAAGAGGTCCTCATTGAAAAGGCGGCTCAAGGTGTTGAAGTCAGGATTTTGTTTGACGGTATGGGTGCCAGAAGTGTGCGTGGAAAGTGTTGGCGGGAGTTGAATGCAAAAGGGATACAGACCGCAGAATTTTTCCCTGCCTTGCTCGGTCGTTTCCAGCTACGTATCAATTACCGCAATCACCGTAAAATTGTGGTGATTGATAATAAAATCGGATATGTTGGCGGCTTTAATGTGGGTAAGGAGTATATTGATCTGGATGAGAAATTCGGACATTGGAGAGATACTCATCTGCGGATTCAGGGTCCGGCGGTGTTGGGATTGCAGCTGCGTTTCCTCTTGGATTGGAATTATGCTGCAAAGGAAAACCTGTTACAAAGACCGGAGTTGTTTGACGGTTTGGCACTGGGGACAAGGGATTCCTGCGAGGTGCAGATTATCAGCAGCGGCCCGGACAACACGGCGCAGCAGATTCGCGATAATTATTTACAGCTGTTTCATAAGGCAGAAAAAAGCATATATATCCAGACTCCTTATTTCATTCCGGATGAATCCATATTTAATGCCCTGTTGATTGCGGTACGTTCCGGAATAGAGGTAAACCTGATGATTCCCTGCATACCGGACCATCCCTTTGTTTATTGGGCCACCTACTCTTATGTGGGGGACTTGGTGATGGCAGGAGCAAAGTGTTATACCTATGACAGGGGATTTTTACACAGCAAGGGTGTAATTGTGGATGGTGAGGTCTTTACCTATGGTACTGCGAATATGGATATCCGTAGCTTTGCCTTGAATTTTGAGGTGAATGCAGTGGTATATAACGCAGCAAAAGCCAGGGAGATGGAAGAAATATTCAAACAGGATTTGGAGAATTGTACACAGATAACCAGGGATTTGTATGCAGGCAGGAATTTGATTATCCGCATGAAGGAGCAGGTGTGCAGATTAATGTCACCACTGCTGTAAAGAAAATGCTTTAAAAATTATCTGATTTGTGATATAACTGAATATGTGTGCCGGATATGAGAGTCGGCTTGTAGAAAGGATGAACAGGATGAAAAAGAAGTTAGTGCTGTTGCTTACAGCTGTTTTGACCATAGGTATGCTTGCGGGCTGTGGTGATAAGAAAAATGAAGTGGAAAGCTCGGAGGATGTTGCACAGTCAAACGAAGAGAAGGTTGACATCTCAAGTGTTCCCGCTATAAAGGACATGGATGTGGACAAATATGTCACCGTGGGCAACTATAAGGAAATTAAGGTTGATTATGAAGCAGTTAATGTTACGGATGCTGACGTGGACGTGCTGGTTTCCAATTATTATACCACCTATGCGACACAAGAGGACGGCGTTACTGACAGAGCTGTAGAGGTGGGTGACACGGTTATTATCGATTATGTTGGAAAAAAGGACGGTGTGGCATTTGATGGCGGTACAGCGAATGGCGCCAGCCTCGGCATCGGTTCAGGTCAGTTTATTGCAGGGTTTGAAGAGGGACTTGTAGGCGTTATGCCCGGAGAGACCGTGGATTTGGAATTGACCTTCCCGACACCCTATCATTCCCCTGAACTGGAGGGAGCTGATGTAGTGTTTACCGTTACCGTTCATTACATTCTTCCGGAGAAGATGCCGGACACAGTAGTAGTTAAGATGGGTATTGAAGGAGTTACCAATGAAACAGAGCTTCGTACTTATCTGAAGGATATGCTGAATGATTATGCTGCAAGCATGAATGAGAGCAACAAGCAGGCTGCTGTGCTGGATGCCTTTTTATGTGAATGCGAGTATCAGGAGTTTACCCCTGAAATGATTGCTAAATATGAGGCTATGGCAGAGAAGATGATTCAGGCACTTGCAGCTAATTACGGAATGACTCCTGAAGACTATGTAACTAACTATTATGGCATGGAGTTGACTGCTTTTATTGATGAGTATGCAGTGGAAGCATTAAAGCAGCATCTGGCAATGCAGGCAGTTGCAAATCGTGAAAATCTCAATATCACGGATGATGAGCTGGAAGAAATGTTACAGGAGTATGCAACAGCAGCGGGAGTGTCTGTAGAAAAGTATTTGGGACAGAATACCAGAGAGGAATTTCGCGAGAGTTTTATGTTTGATAAGGTATTTAAGTACCTTGTAGGAAATGTAGTGGATGCCCAGTAAATCTTGGTAAAAAAATATAGGTGAAAATTAAGCGCGTATGTGTTATGCTTAAGCTATGAAGAAAAGATTACAAAAGCTAAGAAACTTCATAGTGATTATGAGTGTAACCTGCGCGCTTGTTTTGTCTCTTTTGGGAGAGAGTATTTCAGTGTGGGCGACGAATCTGAAGGATATCCAGGACAAAATAGATCAGACCAAGGATAAGATTGACCAGACCCAGACACAGATTGACGACATCAATGATAAAATCAGTGATCTGACGGATGAGCAGGATCTGGTTTTGGAGATGATTGACGATTTGAATGCAGAGATAGTCAATACCATGACAGCCATCGGCATAAAGGAGGATGAGATTTCCGAAAAGGAGCAGGAGCTTACTGCAAAGCAGGGTGACATTGATGTGACGGAGCAGGAGTACTATGCAGCAAAGGAACGTCAGGAGAAGCAGCAGGCTGATATGATAGTGCGTGTACGCCGCATGTATGAAAATGGTAATACCACCTACTTAAACATGCTGCTTGGCGGTGAGGGACTGGGCGAGGTCTTAAACCGCATGGATTTCATTGAGCGTCTGTATCAGTATGACAGGGATAAGCTTAAGGAGTTTGAGGAGACCAAAAATCAGGTGCATGATTTGTGGGATAGATTGGAGCTGGAAAAGGCAGGACTGGAGCAGGATAAGGTGTTGCTTGAAGCGGATAAGTCCGAGTTGGAGAGCCAAAAGACAGAATTGGATACCATGCTTGCCAAGAAGAAAAAGGAATCCGCTAATTTCGAGGCAGAGATTAAGAAGGCAAAGCAGGAGGCGAGTGTAGCCAAAAAGCTGTTGCAGCAGGAACAGAAGGAGCTTAAGAAGCTGCAGGAAGAAGCCAAGAAAGGACAGAACTCCGCAGCGGCAAACCAGACCTATAAGACAACGGATTACACCGCAACAATTGATGCGGCAACCGGAAGTGATTTGGGTAAAAAGATTGCAAAGTATGGCTGTCAGTTTATCGGAAACCCTTACGTGCTGGGAGGTACTGATTTACAAAAGGGTGCAGACTGTTCGGGATTTATTTACAGGATATATGCAGATTTCGGCTATAAGATATCCAGAACCTCTTACCAGCAAAGAAGCGTGGGAACAGCAGTGGAATATAAGGATGCACAGCCCGGTGATATCATCTGTTATGATGGTCATGTGGGACTTTATATCGGAGGAGGACTGATTGTGCATGCAAGTAACAAAAAGTCCGGCATTAAAGTAAGCAAGGCGACATATCGTACGATTCTTGCCGTGAGAAGAGTGATATAGTATAAGTGTTAGGGAGCAGTTTTATTGACAAAGCTGCTCCTTTGTGTTACCGTATTTTCAGAAGCCATTCTAAGGCTTTATCTATTCATCATTAGACCGTTTCGGTCAAATAATCCATTTTTACAAATCTATATTTTTAAACAAAGGAGGACATTCATGACTTACGAAGAATTTAAGAAGGAGCTCTATGCGACTATTTCCAGACAGGAGTTTGTCCGGGGAAAGGAGATACGGCTTCTTAGAAAGGGGTCTGTCTGTACGGATGAGAAGGAGCTTAGCATTGTGAAGGTAATCAATTTGAGCAGTTATGGCAGCGAAGATATTAGGCTTCACGAAGACGTGGTTTATGCCCGCTGGGGAAGTAAAAATGCTATAAAGATGCTGTACTGGCCGGTGCGCCCGCTTTTTGAGAGATTTAAGAAGGAAGGCTGGCAGAGCGTGTTACCTCAGATGGCAGCGGGTCTGCAAAAGGAAGAGAAAAAGATAGGCGAGGAACAGATAAGTAGCAGGTTAATCGTAAGACCGTTAAATAACCGGATACGTGAGAGCGAGCTGGAAAACGGCATCTATTGGAGCTTTGGAGACATTGCACTGGTCTTGTATGCTTTGTTGGCGGATTCGGATAGCGACTTTGTAACCGTGAAAATAAACCGTAGTGCTTTGGATAAGTGGAAGCTTCCTGAAAATCTTGTTTTGACCAACGCACTGCTAAACACCTGTGCACTGATGCCCCCCAGGCTTTACCACGGCAGGGATATACGCTGTAGCTATGAAAAGGATGAGGGGGTATTTATGAAGGGGGAAGCCGGTAAAATGATACAGATTCACAGAGGGAACGAATATGAAGGGATGCACGGATACCGGCTGACCAATTCCAGAGGGATAAACGGTGCGGTGGCGTTGTTTTACCCGGGAGTAAAGGAGCGGCTTGCCCAGCTTCTCGGAGGAGACTATTTTGTAGGTTTTACCGGTATTCACGAGGCCGTAATCCATCCGGTGCAGCATAAGGTGCTGGGAGAGATGAAGGCGGCGCTCCATCATACCAATGCGGTATTTGATAAAAGAGAAATGTTGACAGATAAGGTGTACCGGTATTTGAGTGCGAGAAAGGAATTGATAGAGGTATAGTTAAAACTTGATTTTAGTTGTTTTTCACAAGGAGAGTGATATAATATATTCGTAGTTGTTAATTTAGATTTTGGAGGTTTCTTGTGAAAATTATTATAGCAGGAGTCGGAAAGATGGGTTCAACATTGACAAGACATCTTTCTGCCGAAGGATATGATTTGACACTGATAGATAAGAATATCAGGGTACTGGAAGAGAATCAGGAGAAATATGATGTAATGGTGGTACAGGGTAACTGTGCTTCCATGGAGGTGCTCTCTCAGGCGGGAGTAGCAGAAGCAGATTTATTGATTGCCATGACGGGTGCAGATGAAATTAACTTGCTTTGCTGTATGACTGCCCATGGCATGAACCCCAAGATTCACACTATTTCCAGAATCCGAACTCCGGAATATGCAGACCAGGTTTATAAGCTTGGAGATATGTTTGGATTATCCCTTGCGGTAAACCCTGAAAAGCAGGCGGCACTTGAAATTGAGAGACTTTTAAAATACCCCGGATTCTTAAAAAGGGAGACCTTTGCAAAAGGACGTGTGGAAATTGCAGAGCTTCGTGTGGAGGAAGACAGTAAGCTTTGCAACCTTGCATTGAGTGATTTGAATTCCGTGGCAAAATGTAAGGTACTGATTTGTGCAGTATTGCGTGAAGGTACGGCAATAGCCCCTACCGGTAACTTTGTGCTAAAGGAAGGTGACAGGATTTTTGTAACGGCGACGACAAATGACCTGGCAATCTTACTGCGCAATCTGGGCGTGGTAACTCATAAGGTAAAACGTCTGATTATCTGCGGGGGCGGACGTGTCAGTGTTTATCTTGCGAAACAGCTGGAAAAAAGCGGTATTTCCGTGCAGATGATTGATAAGGATCCGGAAAGATGTCTGGAATTGTCCACGGCATTACCGAATACCTGTATTATTGAGGGGGATGCCAGCAATGAGTATTTGCTGGAGGCAGAGGGTATACATGACTGTGATGCTTTATTTACGGCTACCGGTCTGGATGAGCTTAACATGATTATTTCGCTGTACGGCGCTAATTGCAAAGTTCCACAGGTGATTACTAAGCTTGGACGCATGAATAACAATAAGATATTGGATTCTCTTTCTCTGGGAAGTATCATCAGCCCTAAGGAGCTTTGTGCAAATGCCATTGTGCGCTACGTCCGGGCCATGAAAGGGCAGACCGGAGCCGCACTTACGGTTCATTCTATTGCAGACGGACAGGCGGAAGCCATTGAGTTTCTGGTGGATGAATCGACTCTGCATTGCGGGGAACCTCTGCGCAAACTGAAGCTTAAGCAGAATGTGCTGGTGGCTTGTATTGCGAAAGGTATCAGGACCGAGATACCAAACGGTGATTCTGTGTTTGAAAAGGGTGATACGGTAATTGTTGTAACCAATGGTGATGAGGTTATCTATCAGCTGAATGATATTTTCAGGGCGTAGGATGGGAGTTTGTTATGAATTATAAGATGATGGGCAGATTTATGAGCAGGATTCTGCTTCTGGAGGCGGTGTTTATGCTGCCTGCCCTTTGTATAAATCTGTATGAAACAGAATGGACATCCGCAATGGGATTCGTATGGACGATAGCGATTACCATAATTGTCGGTGTTTTATTATCTGTTTTCAGTAAGGGATATCAGAAGCGTTTTTTTGCAAAGGAAGGTTTGGTTTGCGTTGCCTTTAGTTGGATATTTATGAGTCTTCTGGGTTGTCTTCCCTTTTATATCTCGGGTGAGATTCCGCATTTTGTGGATGCTTTGTTTGAGATTGTATCAGGCTTTACAACTACGGGAGCATCCATATTGTCAAATGTGGAAGGTCTTTCCAAGGGCATGCTTTATTGGCGAAGCTTCAGCCACTGGCTGGGCGGTATGGGAGTGCTGGTGTTTTTATTGGCATTTTCTTCGGGAAGTGAAAGTAACAGCGGCTTTACCATGCATCTTTTGCGGGCGGAAAGCCCGGGACCCAATGTGGGTAAATTGGTGCCTCACATGAAAAAGACAGCAGGGTTACTGTATATTATGTACATTTTATTGACAGTGCTCAATATGATTTTTCTGCTTCTTGGTGATATGCCTTTGTTTGATGCGGTATGTACTGCATTTGGTACAGCAGGTACGGGAGGTTTTGGTATTCGTAATGACAGTATTATGAGTTACAGCCCGTATTTACAAAATGTGTGTACCGTGTTTATGCTGTTGTTTGGTGTGAATTTCAGTTGCTTTTATCTGCTGATTATTAGGCAGTTTAAAAGTATATTCAGAGATGAAGAGCTTAAGCTGTATCTGGGTATCGTTGCGGGTAGTATAGCGCTGATAGTATGGAATCTGCGTGGCTTTTATGATACCTTTGAAGAAACCTTCAGACATGCGGCTTTTCAGGTGTCCAGTATTGTTACCACAACGGGCTTTGCAACGGCGGATTTTGATTTGTGGCCCAGTTTTTCTAAGGCAATCATTATACTGCTGATGATTGTCGGTGCTTGTGCGGGAAGTACAGGCGGCGGATTTAAAATCGGACGATTATTGCTGGTGTTTAAGAGTCTTAGGCGCAGTGTTCAGCAGATTGTTCATCCACAGAAGGTACAGATTGTCAGAGTAAACGGTCAGCCGGTTAATGAAAAGATTTTGCAGAATACCAATGCGTATCTGGCTGCTTATGTAATTATCATTTTTTCAAGCTTTATTGTGATTTCGCTGGACGGTTTTTCTACCATGACGAATTTTTCAGCAGTGTTGGCGTGTTTTAATAACATTGGTCCCGGTTTAGAAGCTGTAGGTCCGGTGTGTAACTTTGGAGGATTCAGTGTTCTTTCAAAGCTGGTATTGATTGTTGATATGCTTGCAGGAAGATTGGAAATTTTCCCGATACTGATTTTGCTTTCAAGAACAACCTGGAAGCACCGGTAATATATGAGATTGTACAAAGAAAACGGCGCGTTATGCGCCGTTTTTTGCATGTGCAGGGAGGGGTGGGGTGATGTTTTATGATTCGGATTTCCGGATGGGTATTTTCTAAGCATTGCGGATAAACATACGTCTCTTCCGGACCGGCGCGCATGATACATCCTTGCACAGGCAAAAGGCTGCACACAACGTGCAGCCCACATTTATCTTGCTATAATCTCTACATTACCGGAGCCGGTGTTGGTACGAAGCTTGGTCTCTCCGTTGCCGAAGGTAAAGGTACCGCTCTTAACCGTACAGGGGGTGTCTTCCTTCCAGCAGATACGTACGTTTCCGCTACCGGTTTTTACACCTGCTTCCAAGCCTTCCGTCTGATTAACCATTACAGAGATATTACCGCTGCCGGTCTGTAATGCAGCATCCTGCAGGCTGTGCGGTGAGTGATAGGAAATATTACCACTGCCAGTCTGAAGATAGCAGTTACCGAAGGCAGAGTGAATCCGGATATTCCCGCTTCCGGTCTGACCGGATAAGGTACCGGCGGGCTTGCCATCCGAAGACGAGCCGGAGATATTACCGCTTCCTGTGTGCATTTTGGCATCAGCAAAGAGGATGTCTGCAAAGGAAATATTACCACTGCCGGTACGACATTCCATCTGTTCGCAGAGGATGCGGTTTAGCTTGGTGTCGCCGCTTCCGGCTACGGTATGTAAGGTTCGGAAAGTAAGACCGCTTATTTGAACGTTGCCACTACCGTTCTTTACAACAAGTGCGGGAGTCTCCTTGGGAAGTTTAACAGTCAGTGTAATATTACCCAGTGGATTGGGTGCACTTTCATAAGAAAATAAGGGGATACCAAACAGTCGAAAACGCTTCGTTTCCTTATTGTTCTGCAGTTGTACTCCGGTGTCCTGCACGCCGGCATATAGGTTACCATCCTGTTCATACTGGAAAAAGCGGTATTTTTGCTGTAAGGTCTCGTTACCGTTATTTTCATAATGAATATGAATACGATTGTCCTCGGAGAGTTGTACAATCACATTGGCAGGACCACCTTCCAACTGAATGGTGCGGTAAGCACCATCGTAAGAACTACTCTGGTTCTGGGGAGAAACAGTATCTTCCGGCTGAGTTTGCTTGAGCTCCTCAACCATGTCTTCAATACTTCCAAGCTCCGCAATGATTTCCTCCTCGGATTTGCCGTTTGCAAGACCCTCATCAAAATGGCGGTTATAATCCTCTAATATTTCTTCCTGCATGTCTGATGAAAAGCAGTGTAATTGTTCTCTTAATTTTTCTAAATATTCTGTTCTTGTCATAATAACCCTCCTGTTATTCATTAATCAATTGGTTTACTGCGGCGATAAAGGCCTGCCATTCCTGTTTTAAGGTTTCCTGATATTGTTTGCCCTTGTCTGTGAGCTGATAGTATTTGCGGGCGGGGCCGGATTCAGATTCCACCAGATAAGTAGTCACATAATCTTCATCCTTCAGCTTCCTTAAGATGGGGTATAGGGTACCGCCGGCAATGGACATCTCTACGGAAATCCGGTCTGTAAGCTCATAGCCGTACTTATCTCCTGTAGTCAGCTGGGACAGTACACAAAGCTCCAGGGCACCTTTTTTAAATTGGGTATTCATCTTATTTCTCCTTTCACGGATAATAACCTGATGAATGTATTGTAACACATACTACTACACAATGCAATATACTAAACAAAAAATATTATTATAATTTTGAAAAAAAGAAATATTTGTCTAAATGTAAAATATAGTTGACATTATATCTAAATTCGTTTACAATGCAGATAAAGGAGGAAAAACAACAGACATAAATGAAGATGTAAGTGGTTGAAGGAAGAAAAGGAGAAGCGATATGAAAAGTAAAAAGATTGGTATTGTAATAGGATTGGCTTTGCTACTGATATTGGGTATTTTCTTGATTGTTATGGAGGGAGACACGGTTGTCAAGAGCGATTTCAGATTTCATACAGCGAAGGAAACAAAGGATGGGGAATTGATTATCAGGGAAACGATGTTTGGCGGAGAAGAAGGGACCTACTACGTATCCGGTAATTGGAAATGTGAGGAAGGGGGAGTACTGACCGCTATGCAGATAACCTCTGATAAGGGTGAGGTACTGCATACGTCCATGGGAGATATCTTCAATATGGGTTCCAGTGAACTGAAGTTAGAAGAGGGAACCTATAAAATTACGCTCTACTTTATGACAAGTATTGAGGCTTTTGAGGAGTTTATTGAAGAAGCAGGCTTGAACAGGACGAATTTTTACATAGATCTTGACTTTGCTAACGAGGCAGACAGGGTAGTTTCCGGTAGTGTGATTATAAAGTCAGGTGCCTTTGGAGGAGCGGTCAATAAATATATGCTGGGTGGTATTCTGATAGGTCTTGTCGTAGGATTGATTTTGGTAGTGTTGCTTCTGATATCTTCCACAAATGACGGCAGATTGAAGAGAGAATACGATGAGCGCCAGGAGGTTGTCAGAGGAAGAGGCTTCAAGTACGGCTTCTTTACCATTATGATTTGTAATGGATTGTATGGCTTGTTGGCTTCCAGTTTTGAAAAGCAGTTTATGGATGTTTCAGTGGCAATGATAAGTTGTGCGTTAATTGGTATTATCGTCTATGTCAGCTACTGCATTTGGAATGACGGTTATTTTTCCATCAATGAAAATCCCAAACGTCTGGTGGTGATTTTTGTGGCAGTAACTGTGATGAATCTGTTGATATTTTTCATGAATGCTCTACATGGAGAGGTGATAGTAGATGGGGTTGTTACTTTTAGGGTTGCTAATTTGCTTGTGGCAATTATGTCCTTCATTGTATTGGTTGTGTTATTTTTTAAAAAAATGGTAGACAAAAGAGAGGATGACTAAAGTATGAAGAATTTGAAATTAAAGTCAGCCAGAGCTGCCATGGATTTGTCCCAGCAGGAGCTGGCGGAAAAGGTGGGTGTTTCCAGACAAACTATCAACGCCATAGAAAAGGGAGACTATAATCCGACTATCAATCTGTGCATTGCGATTTGCAGAGTGTTGGGAAAGACATTGGATGAGTTGTTTTGGGAATAGACAAATAAAACGATAAAACGTTTATAATAAACCTGTTGACAAAGTATAAATTGCTTGCTACAATACAATTACATATCGGGACATTCAAGCCAATTCGGCATTACTTCCCCCATATGAAAACTAAATATGGCGGAGGGATGCAGAAGCGCTTGGACAGGTATGCTAGCATGAGTATGCATATGTTCTCTCCGCGGAAGAAGGAGAGACATATGAAAAGAAAAGCTTTAAGTGAGATGAATCTCATGGACAACTTTCTGTTTGGTTCCGTTGTGACCTATCCCGGAATAGGTGAAGAATTTAGCAGAAAGCTATTGAAAATCATTTTTAACAGGGACTTTGGGAAGCTGCATATTACGCCTCAGAAGGTGTATTATGGCAGTGACACCGAACTCCACGGAGCGCGCCTCGACGTGTACATTGAAGAGGATGAAGAAGCTCAGATTGTTGGAGACGTGACGACGGTTTATGATGTGGAGCCGGAGCAAAATGATTCGGTAGCGGCAGTTAAGTCATTGCCAAAGAGGGTACGGTTTTACCATGCCAAGATTGACACCAGAAGTCTGCGGGCAGGGGAGACCTATAAGAATTTGAAGAATGTTATTATCATTATGATTGTACCCTTTGATCCCTTCGGACTGGACCGTATGGTTTACACCATAAAGAGTGGCTGCATGGAAGAACCGGACATGCCTTATGAGGACGGCGCCAGAACTTTGTTTCTGTACACCAAGGGCACGAAAGGTAATCCGTCCAAGGAACTGCAGGAGTTGCTTCGGTACATGGAGAATTCCAAACCGCAGAATGCCACCAATTATGATTTGCAGGAGATTCACCGCATGATAGAAACCGTAAAATATGACGGAGGAGTGACAGGTGATTATATGAGATTGATGCAAGACGAGGAGTATTTGCGAGAATGTGGAATCCGAGAAGGAATACAACAGGGAATACAACAGAGTATTATTGAATTGTTGGAGACACATGCTCCGATTTCAGATGAATTATCCAGTAAAATAAAAGAGCAAGAGGATGTAGAAATATTGAAATGTTGGCTACAGTATGCTGCGAAAACTGATAGTGTGGAAGAATTTATGAATATAATGTAGGATACCAGAATCCCCTATAGAGGTTGAGAAGCATTAATCTCTATAGGGGACTTTTGTAGTTACGCGGCTTACACTACAACAGCATAAATATCCTTCCCCATTTTCTCTTCAAAATAGGCTCTAAGCTCCAAAATTTTATCAAGTTTCTTCTTGGGGAAAAAGCCGTAGCGAAGTTGTACTTCCCGCAAGCGTTCTTCAATATCAACGATGGCTTCTCCGGTAGCTATGCCGTCACAAAGCTGGATAAGTCTGTCATAATCATTGTAAGTAACCTGTTCAAGTAAGCTTTGCAACTCTTCAAATTCTGCCGGAGGGAGGTCAAAATTTCCTACATAGTCATGGATATCCTGATTATGAAAGGAGTGGGTCAGGCAGATTCCGGCGATGCCATCATATCCTAACTCCTTCATATATCGATAACCGTCATAGGTATGAGCCAGATGCTTTACTCCAAAACGTCTGCCGATATCGTGAAGCAGACCACAGACATAAGCTTTGTCAGTATCAAGGCCGCATTCGGCGGCAATCCGCTCGGCGCACAGTGCCACAAGCTTGCTGTGAGTTTCCCAGGGACCGGGATTATGGGGCACGGCCTCCGCTAAAATCTTGTGCGCCTCTTTTCTGCTTGGATACATATATTGTCCTCCTGTGTTGTGTTTAGTTGCTCAAGATGTTGAATTACAGGTGCAGGAGCTTATCTGCAAATATACAGATAAGAATCTCTTACCAAATCAATAGATTTTCCGGCATACAATCCATCTAAATACTCACAGAATTCATCCATGCAGTCCGTAAAGTCAAATCCTAATTTTTCTCCAAAAGGCTTCAGGTAATCTGCCAGTTCCCTGCTGCTTTCATAGTGCAGGGGTACTTCATACACCCGTCTTTCTACGGAGGAAAAGACTGTATTTAACTGAGCTTCCCGAGTTTTATGGATATTTAAAATATCCTGTAACTGCTTTTGAATTTTGGAAGCTTTGGAAGGGTTAAAATCCTGTAAAATCCGTGCGGGCTCCTGGAACAGTAAGCTTCCGCCCCAGGTACAGATGAACTGACCGTCCTTATTTAGCGCCTTGCGGAATTTTTCATACAAGGGCAAGGGCTCCTTGATAAAAGCAATTACATGATTGAAGAAAATACAATCGTATTTTTCTTCAAATGTCATAGTCTCCAAATCATCCCAGACAAACGAGAAGGCAGGCATGTCTTTAACGAATTCACAAAAGGTGTCGGCATGGGTGTTGTGTTTATCCACACAGCAGACTGAGATATCCTTGGGGAGACGATCCATATTGTAGCGCCACAGGTTTCCCCAGCCGTTTCCGGCATCCATGATTTTATTCCCTTCCTTTAAAGCAGCCTGATTGAAAATCCACTTAGACCATCCTTCCGGCTCGTTGCTGTGCTTGGCAAGCACCCAAGCGCCTTCGTCTGCCTTGCGGTTGATAATGATTTGATTGATGGAGTCAAACAGGGTATCAATGTTAAAATCCTCCTGCTTGCATTCCGCCGCAGCCCTGCCGATACAGTAAATCATTCGTTCCAGCTCAAAAACCTTCTCCTCCATCAGTTTTTTCTGCTCCAGGAAAGACTTTTCCAGGTCAATCTCGTTATAATGCATCAGGGTACGGCTGATGGCATCCAGAGAAAAGCCGAGGTACCGAAGCATCTGTATTCGCTGCAGCTGTAGCTTAGCGGATTCATCAAAGTAGCGGTAGTTGTTGAATTGGTCACGTTTGGAACGAAGCAATCCCTTCCGTTCATAAATGCGGATTGCCTTTGTGGAGACATTGGCAAGAGCTGCCAAATCGCCGATGGTATATGTGTTAGAGTTCATTATTAATTACCTCCGTGTTTTTGTTTTTTCGGTCAAAAAGCTTTTTGTAATATTATTATAAACCTTTCCCTAAGGGCAAGGTCAACAACCTGTTTTCATTTTATTTCAGTGTTGAATTGGAAGCATCAGTTGTGTAATATGAAAGTAGTGTGAACGGCATCCGGATGCCTGATAAATGGAGGGTTATTATGCAGGAAAATAAATTATGGTATAGGGAACCGGCAAAGCAATGGACGGACAGTCTGCCCCTTGGAAATGGAAGAATCGGGGCAATGGTGTTCGGAGGCATCAGTGAAGAACGAATTGCGCTAAATGAAGACACACTCTGGTCCGGATATCCCAAGAATAAAAACAATCCTAAGGCAGCGGACTGTCTGCCCTATGCGCGGGAATTGGCATATGCGGGAAAATTTGAGGAGCTGGCAGAGTATATCGAGGATAATATGTTGGGTGACTATACAGAGTCTTATTTACCGTTAGGGGATCTTTATCTGGCGTTTCCCAATATCAGTGAGCAGACAGTAACTGATTACTATCGTGAACTGAATCTGAATACTGCAACCTCATTTACCCGATTTACGACGGATGGCGTCACCCGGTATCGGGAGGCATTTGTGTCCCACTCCGGACAGGCGTTTATCATGAAGCTGTGGGCAGAGCAAAAGGGACAGGTGAGCTTTACCCTGTCCTTTGGAAGCAAACTTAGGACGCAGACACAGGTAAAAGAGAATAAGCTTGTAATAGAGGGGCTTTGTCCATCTCATGTGGAGCCCAGTTATCTGTTTTGTGAGGAGTCCATTGTCTATGAAGAGGAGCCGGAAAAGAAAGGAATCCGCTTTACAGGAATTGCGGAGGTTACTGTGCAAGGAGGACGACTTTACGGAGACGGTGATAGCCTTGTGGTAGAAGGAGCAGATGAAGCAATTCTGACCTTCACCGTGCGCAGCAGCTTCAACGGCTATAATCGTTCTCCTTATCTGGATGGTAAAGATTACCTGGGGATGGTTACAAACGATTGCGCGCGATTGGGCGGCGGGCAATATGAGACATGGCATGAGATGCATGTACGTGAGCATCAGGAATTGTTCGAAAGGGTAGATTTCTATTTGGAGGAGGAAATCGGACAGGACATTCCTACAGATGAGAGACTGCTTAAATTTGCAGAAACGCAGGATGATAAAACCCTCTATCGTCTCATGTTTCAATATGGTCGGTATTTGTTGATTACAAGCTCCAGACAGGGAACACAGGCGGCAAATTTGCAGGGAATTTGGAATCAGGAGCTCCGTGCGCCATGGAGCTCCAATTACACACTGAATATCAATACGGAAATGAACTACTGGCTGGCAGAAAGCTGTAATCTGTCGGAGTGCCATGAGCCGTTGTTTCAGTTGATAGAGGAATTGTGTGTTACAGGAGCAGAGACGGCAAAGCTGCATTACGGAGCAGGCGGGGTTACCGCTCACCACAATTCGGATCTTTGGCGTATGGCAAATCCGGTGGGGCGTACCCATAGAGGGACTACTGCATATGCCTATTGGTGCATGTCCTTTGGATGGCTGTGCCAGCATCTGTACACGCATTATGAATATACAAAGGACATTTCGTTTTTAAAGGAGAAAGCGTATCCTGCAATCCGCAAGGCCGCAGAATTTTATCTGGATGTTTTGACACCGGATAAAGACGGACATCTTATTCTGGCACCTTCCACCTCCCCGGAGAATGTCTATTGCAAGGATGGCAAAAGATATAGGATTTCCAAAACTACCACCATGACTACAGCGATTGTCAGAGAGGTGTTTACCAATTGTATGAAGTGCTGTGATATCCTCTTCACAGACCAAGAGTTTAGGAAACAGGTAGCCGATGCATATGCGCGTTTACCCTATTATAAGATAGGTCAAAGAGGGAACCTGCTTGAGTGGGATGAGGATTATGAGGATGCAGAGGAAACCCATCGCCATATCTCACATTTGTATCCTCTGTATCCCGGCAATGAAATCACCTTGGAAAAAACACCAAAGCTTGCGCAGGCCTGTAAAAAGGCTTTGGAGATACGAGGTGACGACGGAACCGGTTGGAGCCTGGGCTGGAAAATCAATACCTGGGCAAGACTTAAATGTGGTAATCATGCGGAGAGTCTGCTGAAAAGACAGCTGCATTTTGTGGAGACAGAGGAATGTAATTATTCTGACGGAGGCGGCACCTACCGCAATCTGTTTGACGCACATCCCCCTTTCCAGATAGACGGTAACTTTGCGGCAACCGCCGGTATCGCGGAAATGCTTTTACAGAACGAGGATGGAGTTATCGTGCTGCTGCCTGCACTTCCGGATTCCTGGAAGAACGGATACATAAAGGGACTATGTGCAAAAGGCGGTGTAACTGTGGATTTGGATTTTGCAGAAGGCAGATTGCAAAGAGCAGTCTTTCATGGAAGAGACTTTCATGATGATACCATAACAGTCCACTACAAGGATAAGACCTATAACCTTACATTTGAGGCAGGAAAAGAGCCGGAATTACAATTGCCAATTGAGTGACACACCGAAACTGCCATGCTAGAATAAAATCATAAAGTTGATCAGCTTACTTATTGTAACGTAGTAAGGAGGAAAACAATTATGATGATTGGTGAAATGATAAAGAAACGAAGAGGCTTAATGAAGCTTACTCAGGAGGAACTGGCGGCTAAGTTGAATGTAACACCTCAGGCAGTGTCACGCTGGGAGAATGAGATTTCCCTGCCGGATATCACGCTGGTACCCAGAATCGCGGAGGTGTTAAAGGTATCCTGCGATGATTTGTTGAAAGGGAAAGAGCACTGTATTACACACTATGCGTTGGCAGGTATCATGATAGATGCGTCTGAAGTTTTGATTCAGAATGACATTGATGTTCTCTTCGGATATTGCAAGGAGAACGAAAAGCCTGACCGTCGAAAGGTACTGCATGCAGACGACTCGGAGTTTTTGCGGATGATGGTGAAGGATATTTTGAACAGTCAGGGCTTTGAAGTGGTGCAGGCTGTGGATGGCGATGAGTGTATGGCTATGTTACCTGTGGAAAAGCCGGATATCCTACTGTTGGATATCAATATGCCCGGAAACGGTTTGGAAATCCTTGCGAAGGCAAAGGAGGCCTACCCGGAGCTGCCGGTACTGATGCTCTCTGCAGTGGCTGATGATAAAACCGTGAAAAAGACTAAGGAGCTTGGTGCAGCGGGATTTGTAGCAAAGCCCTTCCAGGCGGAAGCACTGCTTGAGCATTTGAGGAGTGTGTAGTATATTATGAGAATTGGTGAAACTATTAAAGTGCGAAGAAGGGCTGTAAAGCTTACCCAGGAGGAATTGGCAGAGAAGCTGAATGTGACACCGCAGGCTGTATCCCGTTGGGAAAACGAAGTTTCCTTGCCGGATATCACCCTGGTGCCAAGAATCTGTGATGAATTAAATATATCTATCGATCAATTGATGAAGGATTTTGAGAGCCGTCAGGCGGATTACCTTGAGACAAAACCGGTGGCAGAGCCTTTGACACAAAAGGAGATAGATGCAATTTTTGGCTTTGTGAGGGGTCAGGAGAAAGAAGATCATCGCACAGTGCTGCATGCCGATGATGCTGAGTTTTTGCGGATGTTGACAAAAGATGCGCTTAAGTCACAAGGCTATAAGGTGTTACAGGCAAAGAACGGTAAAGAATGTATGAAAATGTTATATGCAAAAGAGGTGGATATTCTCCTTTTAGACATCAACATGCCGGGCTACAATGGCTTAGACATCCTTGGAGCAGTGTCGGAGCAATTTCCCAAAGTAAAGGTGTTGATGCTTTCGGCATTGACGGATGAAGCCACTGTGCGGGAGGCACTGAAGCGCGGAGCTAAAGGATTTGTGGCAAAACCCTACAATAATCAGGATTTGTTTGAACATATGTGGGGAGTGTAGGTGTAAAGAGAATAAAAGTATAAGCAAAACACTCCCGGGTGGAAACTCGGGAGTGTTTTTGATATAAT
>SVFG01000049.1 GCA_015056975.1 Lachnospiraceae bacterium
CTCCATGCAGATGGACCAGTGCTCCACGCACTCTTTTAGCTTCTCATGAAGTTCCAACGGTACTCTCTTGCTGACACCTTCAAAGCGCTCTGCATTTGTAATGGTTCCCAAATCGCCAAGCCGCCACTCAGGGCCTTCAAAAAGCTCCTTTTTAATGAGAGCTTTCTCTTCTTCAGATTCACACACCTTATCCAAAATCACATTGGGGTTGTAATCAAGAAGTACATTTCCCATATCAAATACAATATTCTTTATCATACACTTTATCCTCTTTACTTAGCATCCAACTTTTTCTTATTATTCGGTTTCAAAGCGATAAATATAAGCAGGCTTATCAGCAAAAATCCGGGATAAAACAGATTTGGAATAATCTCAAAAGCCGAAACCTGATGTCCCAGCTCTGCAGCAGCGGATATGGCTACTAACATCTGCGCACCGTAGGGAATTACTCCCTGAAATACACAGGAAAAAGTGTCCAACAATGATGCCGTCTTTTTCGGGCTGATACCATACTCCTCAGACATCTCCTTTGCAATTGGGTTACTCATTACAATTGCTACTGTATTATTTGCTGTTGCTATATCCATTGCACCAACCAAAAGTCCCATACCAAGCTGACCGCCGCGTTTTCCCTTAAACACCTTATGAGTAGCTGTTAAAAGCGCTTCAAAACCACCGTGCTCACGAATCAAAGCACACATTGCAGCAACCAGCACTGCCACCATACAGGTCTCAAACATGCCGGATGCTCCAACCCCCATGGAAAACAGCATGTCTGTAGCTGCCGTCTGACCTGTTAAAAGCATAATAAATGCTCCTGATATAATACCCACTAACAATACAATAAACACATTAATTCCGATAATACCGCCAATCAGCACAAGTACATAAGGAATAATTTGTACCAGATTGTACTGTTGCTCAACCGCACCCGATAGCTCCACTCTAAAGGACAGTACCAAAATCAAACCAAGAGTAGCCAGTGCTGCCGGAAACGCAATCCAAAAGTTTTCCTTAAATTTATCCTTCATTGCGCAACCCTGTCCGTTACATGCAGCGATTGTAGTATCCGAAATAAAGGACAGATTATCACCGAACATGGCTCCCCCCATAACTGCACCGATGCAAAGAGGCATCTGAAAACCGGAAGCATTTGCCACTGCAACTGCAATAGGCGTAATCAGGGTTATGGTGCCAACAGAAGTTCCCATCGCCGTTGAAACAAAACATGCAACGATAAATAATACTGCCACCGCAAATCTCGCAGGAATAAGCGAAAGCATAAAATATGCAACACTTTCCGCACTGCTCCTGCCTACCACACCCACAAAGGCTCCCGCAACAAGGAAAATCAAAAGCATGGTAATAATATTCTTATCTCCCACTCCCTGTCCCATAACAGTCAGCTTCTCATCAAAGCTAAGCTCCCTGTTTTGTATACAAGCCACCAATATGGCTACCAGAAAAGCTATAATAATGGGAATCTTATAAAAGCCCATGTGTATATTCATACCATATTCAAACAGAATACCAAGTCCCAAATATAATACCAGAAACACAGCTATGGGTAATAATGCAATCGGATTACTTTTTTTCACGTTTTTTCTCCTAACATTCATAATCTCTTACACTTTATCATCATGTTGTATTACGGTCAACCAAAATTAAAGCTTTTCACCAAAATAACTTTTATATCCCTCACCATAAATCTCTGTTGCGCTGCTGATTATCATAAATGCCTCTGAATCCTCCTGCTTTACAATCTCCTCTGCCTTTGGGAAGAGAGGTTTACGCATAACACATAAAATAATATCCTTAGCTCTACCGCTAAAGGCGCCTCTCCCCTCCACATAGGTCACCCCTACACGAAGCTCCAAGAGCAGACGGTCTGCTATTTTACCTGCATGATCACTGATAATGTATATCATTTTTGCTTCATCCCTGCCATACAGTACCAAATCCAAAACAAGAGACGTGACAAAAGCTCCCAAACCGGCGTAAAGTGCTTTGTCCAAATCTCCAAACACGATAACGGAAAGTATAACAACTGCTGCATCCAACAGCAAAAGTAACGTACCCGTTCTGATATGGGGTTTACTTCTTCTGATGACTTTTATAATAATATCTGTTCCTCCTGTTGTACCACCCGCACGAAAAACAAATCCCATACCAATTGCTATCATACTGCAGCCTGCGAGAATTGCAAGAATCGGTTCTGTAGTTAAAGCGCCTACGGGAGCCAGCATATTGGTCAGTAAGGATACAAATACAATACAGTACAATGTAGAGATAATAACTTTAATTCCGAACTTCCATGCTCCCAAAAGTAATATTGGCACATTTAGGAGTAAAATCAAGGTTCCGGTCTCCACCCCGGTCAATCTGTTTAATACAATGGAAATACCCGTGACTCCTCCCGGTGCCAGTTCGTTAGGATCCAGAAACAGACTGATTCCCACGGAATAGACCACCGCGGCAAGCGTCATTCTAATATAATTCCATGTTACTTCCTTCATTCGCTTTTTTGACATCATATCCTCTCCATAGGCAAAATACTTTATTTCCTATTTTGCCCATGAAAAAAGCCCTGCATACCAAAAGTATGCAAAGCTTTTCTGACACTATACTATTCTAAATGTTTGTGCGCACTAATTTGGGTTTATAGCCTTCCTTTTCCAATGCCTCCACAATCTCATGTTTATGCTGTGTACCGAACGCCTCCAATGTGATGCGAAGCTCCACAGCTGCATTTCTGTTGATAGAGACAAATTGATTGTGCTCCAGCTTAATAACATTTCCACCCACACTTGCAATAATACCGGAAACACGATGAAGCTCCCCCGGCTTATCAGGCAGCAGAACGGATACTGTAAAAATACGGTCTCTGAAAATCAGACCTTGCTGCACTACTGAGGACATGGTAATCACATCCATGTTACCGCCGCTAAGAATTGCTACCACCCGCTTTCCCTGTACATTCAGATGCTTTAGAGCCGCCACGGTAAGCAGACCGGAATTTTCCACCACCATCTTGTGATTTTCCACCATGTCAAGGAATGCAACTACAAGCTCTTCATCATCCACAGTGATAATGTCATCCAAATTTTCCTGAATATAGGGGAACAGCTTACTTCCGGGAGTTTTTACCGCTGTACCGTCTGCAATGGTATTTACACCTGGAAGAGTCACGACCTTTCCTTCCTTTAAGGACTCCTGCATACAGTTTGCACCTGCAGGCTCCACACCTATTACCTTAATCTTAGGATTTAACAGTTTTGCCAATGTGGAAACACCTGTTGCCAATCCACCGCCACCAATGGGTACTAAGATATAATCCACAAGCGGAAGGTCTTTGAAAATTTCCATGGCAATGGTTCCCTGGCCTGTTGCCACCGTCAAATCATCGAATGGATGAATAAAGGTATATCCATGCTCGTCAGCCAGCTCATAAGCCTTTGCGCATGCCTCATCATATACATCTCCCCAAAGTACAACCTCTGCACCGTAGCTCTTGGTGCGGTTCACTTTCATAAGAGGTGTAGTGGTAGGCATTACAATGGTTGCTTTGGTACCGTAAGCCTTTGCAGCGTAAGCCACACCCTGAGCATGATTCCCAGCGGAAGCGGTAATAATACCCTTTGCTCTCTCTTCTTCACTTAAGGTACTCATTTTATAATAGGCACCACGAAGCTTATAGGCACCTGTAAGCTGCATATTCTCAGGCTTTAAATACACTCTGTTTCCCGTCTGGTTACTGAAATATTCACTGCCAATCAGCTTGGTTTCCAGCGTTACCTGTTTTACAACCTCGCTGGCTTCCTCAAACCTCTCCAATGTCAACATTTATTCCTCTTCCTTTCCGTCTTCCTTCAAATCAAAAAGGGCATTCACAAACTCGTCAGAGTCAAATTTCTGCAAATCCTCGATAGTCTCACCCACACCGATGTATTTTACCGGAATATTAAGTTCTGACTGGATTGCCACCGCAATACCGCCCTTTGCAGTACCGTCCATCTTAGTAAGAATAATTCCGGTAAGATCCGCCACATCACCAAACTCACGAGCCTGCACCAGGGCGTTCTGACCGGTGGTACCATCAAGTACAATCAGATTCTCCCGGTGTGCGTTGGGGTATTCCCTGTCAATGATACGGTTCATCTTGCGAAGCTCTTCCATCAGGTTTTTCTTATTGTGAAGACGTCCTGCGGTATCAATCAAAAGCACATCCACATTTCTGGCTCTTGCAGCGTTTACCGCATCAAAAACTACGCTGGCAGGGTCAGCGCCCTCTATACCGCCTATCATGGGGACATCTGCTCTTCTTGCCCACTCGGCAAGCTGGTCACCGGCTGCGGCACGGAATGTATCTGCAGCCGCAATCAAAACCTTTTTGCCGTTGTCTTTTAACTTACCTGCAAGTTTACCAACGGAAGTAGTTTTACCTACACCGTTGACACCGATTACCATAATAACAGACTGCTCTTTCTCAAAATCGTAGGCAGTCTCATCAATGTGCATCTGCTCCTTGATACTCTCAATCAAAAGCTGCTTGCACTCGGAAGGCTCCTTAATATGCTGTTCCTTTACCTGCGCTTTCAACCGTTCAATAATGGCATTTGTAGCATTTACACCGATATCTCCCATAATGAGAATCTCTTCCAGTTCCTCGTAAAAATCCTCATCTATGGCAGAAAAACCACTGAATATACTGTCAATACCGCTTACAATATTTGCTCTTGTCTTAGAAAGTCCTGCTTTTAATCGGGCAAAAAAACCTTTCTTTTCCTCAGCCATCGATATGCTCCTTTTCTATCCTTAATCATCTAATTCCTTATCAATCAGGTTTACGCTGACAAGAGTGGATACACCCTTCTCCTGCATGGTGATACCATACAGTCTGTCAACCTGCTCCATTGTACCTCTTCTGTGGGTAATTACAATAAACTGAGTATTCTTCGTCAGCTTATGTAAGTATTTAGCAAAGCGTCCCACGTTGGAATCATCCAGCGCCGCCTCAATCTCGTCAAGCAGACAAAAAGGTGAGGGCTTTAAGTTCTGGATAGCAAACAACAGCGAAATCGCCGTAAGTGCTTTCTCTCCACCGGACAGCTGCATCATATTCTGCAGCTTCTTTCCGGGGGGCTGTGCAATGATACGGATTCCCGCTTCCAGAATATCCTCTTCCTCCATCAGCTCCAAGGTACCCTTACCGCCGCCGAAAAGCTCCTTAAATACCTTGTCAAACTCACGGTTAATCTCCGCAAACTTCTCGGTAAACTGCTTTCTCATGGCAGCATCCAGCTCTGCAATAATGCCCTCCAAGGTCTTCTCTGCTTCAACCAGGTCATCATGCTGGGTCTTCATAAAGGTAAAACGCTCCATCAGATTCTTATAATCCTCGATAGCATTTACGTTTACATCACCAAGCTTCTTAATCTGATCCTTCAGAGAAGAAATATCTTTCTTCATAGCAGATAAGTCCGTCATGCTCTCATCACGGATGGATGCGGCATCACTCAAGGTAATCTCATATTCATCCCACATATAATTAATCTGGGCTTCAATGGATTCCTCCAGCCTTTCCTTCTGGGCATTTAATCGATATACTTCCTTATCAAGAGCAGTGATATGCTCTGCCATCTCTTCTCTTTCCTTAAAGAAATTCTTCTGCTTTGCAGAAAGCTCTTCCTTTCGTGCAATATCGCCCTTAAGCTTACTCTCAGACTCATTCTGGGCATCATGGGATGCGGCAATGGTCTTTTCCAATTCAATAATATTCTGTTTCCTGCGCTCTACCTCAGAGGTGTTTTCAGAAAGCGCCTCAAGAATTTCATTAAGCTCTGCCTTAGATCGCTCAATCTCACCATTGATACGATCCACATTGGCCTGCTTGAAGGTCTGGGTCTGACGAAGCTTTTCAACCTTCAAATCCCAATCACCTGCATCTGCAAGCGTCAGTGTCTCGCGCTCACGCATTTCTTCCAAATCCTTCTGGAATTTAAGAATCTGCTCCTGGGTGCTAACCTCAAGTGCTTCACTGTCTGAAAGCTCTTTGTTAATGGTTTCCTTATCGTTTTTGATTTCAAAAATCTTGCTGTCAAGCTCTTTCTCTTCAAGCTTTAAGGCAGCAACACCTTCCACTTCCTCCTCCATACGCTCTCTTGCCTGAGCGATATTGAGTCTTGCAGTGTTCTGCTCAATGGATTTTCTCTGGATATCCGCCTTTAAGGACTCCAGTTCCATACGCATTTTATTTCTCTTGCTCTTAGTATTCTCAATGTCTTCATTGATTTCATCTATGGTCGTAAGAAGCTTCTGAATCTGCTTTTCCAACTCATCCAGCTCTCTTCTTCTGCCTAAAAGGTTACTGTTGTTCTTGAATGCACCACCACTGATGGCACCGCCGGGTACCAAAAGCTCACCCTCCAGTGTAACCATACGTATACCGTACTCATACTTACGGGCAATCTTTACCGCATTATCCACATGATCAACAACAACGATACGACCAAGCATAGCCTTTGCCACATCCTTGTATTTCTTATCTATGTTTACCAGCTCGTCAGCCATGCCGATGACACCCTTTTCCTCAATCGCTTCCGGATTTTTAAACTCCTGAGGATTTGTAATACTGGTAAGAGGTAAAAAGGTTGCGCGTCCAAGCTTATTCACCTTGAGATATTGAATCATCTTCTTGGCAGTGTCTTCATCATCGGTAACAATGTTCTGGATATTGCCACCAAGCGCGGTCTCAATGGCGGTCTCATACTTCTTATCCACCTTGATAATATCTGCCACAACACCGATAATACCTTTTTCCTTTTCCTTCTGCTCCATCACCTTCTTGACACTGCCGCCATAGCCTTCGTATCGTTCGGTCAGGTTGGACAGAGCCTCCAGCTTGGATTTATCCTGATGATACTTGGTCTGTGTCTCTCTAAGAAGTGCGTCTTTTCCGATAAGCGCTTCCCTGATATCACCTAAAGAAAGCTCATACTCCGCTTCCTTCTCGTTCATCATACGCAGTTCTTCCGTAACGGATGCAAAGATGTCTTCTAACTGCTTTATACTCTCTTCTCTGGCAGCCTCATCGGACTTCGCACGAAGTAAACGTGAATTCAGCTCCGCCTTACGGATGCTTATCTGTTCCATCATGGAATCAAAACGTCCCAGCTTGGACTTAATGGTGGCACGCTGATTCAACTCACCGATAATGGTATTTTTGCCTGCCTCAATACTGTTGTTTAATTCCTCAATTTTATTCTGGATATCTTCCAGCTGTTTTCTCACCTGCAGTGCAGTATCCATGTGCTCCTGCACCTGCGCATCGGTCTCACTCTTTTCCGCAAGAATCGCTTCCTTGTCCTTATCCTTTAAGGCAATATCCTCTTCAAGGGCATTACGTCGGTTGTTAAGATGAACTTCACTTCCCTTGGCAGAATTAATCTGCTCTTTAAGGACATTGATTTCACCCTCCAATTTACCGCGCAAAATACCGGTATCCGTAAGGGAGCTTCTTGCCTCCTCAATGGCCGAATCAAGGCTTTCGATTTCAGCGGCTATGCGCTCATAATCTTCCTTGATACCCTCATACTTTTCAGTGGATTTTTGCAAATCATCACTTGCGATACCGTATTTTTCTTCAATGGAAGTAAGCTGGTCCTTGATACGCTTGTTTTCCAAGAGAAATACATTGATATCCAAGGTTTTCAGCTCTTCTTTTTTCTTCAGATAAACCTTTGCAACTTCGGACTGCTTTTCCAAAGGTCCAATCTGTTTTTCCAGCTCTGATAATATATCATTGACACGAATCAGATTCTGCTTTTCGTTCTCAAGCTTTGACTGAGCCGCATTTTTACGACGTTTGAACTTTACAATACCGGCAGCCTCATCAAATAGCTCTCGTCTCTCCTCCGGCTTTCCGCTTAAGATTTTATCAATCTGACCCTGACCGATAATGGAATAGCCTTCCTTACCGATACCGGTATCATAAAACAATTCATTGACATCCCTCAAACGGCAGACAGTACCGTTAATCAGATATTCACTTTCTCCGGAACGGTAGATTCTTCTTGCTACAGTCACCTCATCATAATCAATGGCAAGCTGATGGTCAGCATTGTCCAGGGTAATTGCAACATAAGCATAGCTTAAAGGCTTTCTGGTCTCCGTGCCCGAGAAAATAACATCCTGCATGCTGGAACCGCGCAGCTGTTTAATACGCTGTTCTCCGAGAACCCAGCGCACTGCGTCGGCTACATTACTCTTTCCGCTTCCGTTGGGACCTACGATACCCGTAATGCCGTTGTGAAACTGAAAGACTATTTTGTTTGCAAAGGATTTAAACCCTTGTACCTCAATACTTTTTAAATACATATCCTTTTTCCCTCAATCGTAACAGAGCCTGATATGCCGCCTGTTGCTCTGCCGCTTTCTTTGTCCTTCCAAAGCCTTTGCCCAGACTTTCTTTTTCCAAAAACACTTCCGAAGCAAAGGTTTTATCATGCTCAGGACCTGTTTCGTCCAAGAGCTCATAGTGAAATTCTTTCTTGAGCTTACCCTGTATCAGTTCCTGCAGGGTGGTCTTACTGTCATAGAAAAGACGTTTATCCTCCAAATCCGATAAAATAAACCTGTCTATAAACGCTCTGGCATTCTCCATGCCGCCATCCAAAAAAATGGCACCGATAACAGCCTCCATTGCATCCGAAGTAATACTGTCACGCTCTCTTCCTCCGGTACTTTCTTCGCCCTTTCCCAGACGTAAAAACTTACCCAATTCCAAATCCTTTGCACAAAATGCCAAAGAAGGTTCACAAACCATGGAAGCACGCATCTTGGTAAGCTCACCCTCCGGTACATCGGGATGCTCTTTAAACAAAAACTCGCTGGAAACCAGCTCCAAAACTGCATCTCCCAAAAACTCCAGACGTTCATAGTTTTTCGCTTTGTTTATCTTCTGCTCATTGGTAAAGGAGCTATGGGTAAGTGCCTGCATTAACAGGAAAGGATTCTTAAACTGATAACCGATACGCTCCTCTAAAGCGCTCAGTGTATATCCATCTGTCATAATTCACACATCCTATAAAAAACAGAGCGCCTATTTGCGCTCTGTCACCCTATTTTCTTATTAGTTCAAAGCATTCTTTATTAATTCTACTGCTTCCTCTACAGTGGTAATCTTTTCTGCATTCTCTGCAGGAATTTCAATATCAAATTCTTCCTCGATTCCCATGATAATCTGAAATACATCTAAGGAGTCAGCTCCAAGGTCATCCATGAAGGTTGTATCCATAGTGATTTCTTCAGGATCCACATTCAATACTTCTGCGATTACTTTTTTCAGCTTTTCAAATTCCATTTCTTCAATTCTCCTTTTAATCCTCTAAGATTATTTTTTCTTTGATTTTTTCATTTATTTTCTGTTCTTTAAATGCAATGCATTGCAGAATAGAATTCTTAACTTCAATTGCCTTGCTGCTTCCGTGTGTCTTAACCACAAGTCCGTTAAGTCCAAGCAAAGGCGCTCCGCCGTATTCATCGGTACTAAAGCTCTTAAGCGTCTTCTTGAGCGCAGGCTTAACCAAAAGGGCACCGATTTTACTTCTGAAGGTACTCATCATGCCGCTTTTTACCTTCTTAATCAGGCTGGCACCCACACCTTCATACATTTTCAGTATAACATTTCCCACAAAAGCTTCACTTACAATAACATCAGCTACACCTGCCGGAATATCTCTGGCTTCCACACTGCCGATAAAATTAATCTCGGGACAGTTCTTCAAAAGGGGGAAGGTTTCCTTTACAAGGGCATTGCCCTTCTCTTCCTCGGCACCGATATTCACAATACCGACCTTGGGATTCTTCACTCCCATAACGCTTTCCATATAAACACTGCCCATCTTTGCAAACTGAACAAGATGAGAGGGTCTAGCATCCACATTTGCTCCGCAGTCAAGTAAGAGACTAACACCAATCTCAGTGGGAATCAGCGGCGCAAGAGGAGGTCTCTCTACCCCCTTGATACGACCCACAATCACCTGACCGCCTACCAGTATTGCACCGGTGCTGCCGGCAGATACAAGGGCATCACACATACCATCTTTTACCAGATTCATACATTTTACGATGGATGAATCCTTCTTCTTGCGGATAGCCATAACAGGAGGTTCTGCAGTCTCAATTATCTCGGAAGCATGTACAATTTCTATCTGAGAAGCATCAAAGGTATACTTCTTAAGTT
Organism: Lachnospiraceae bacterium; assembly: GCA_015056975.1. Classification (GTDB taxonomy): domain Bacteria; phylum Bacillota; class Clostridia; order Lachnospirales; family Lachnospiraceae; genus Acetatifactor. The sequence goes on from SVFG01000049.1 coordinate 10,244, forward strand.
CCTTTTGAACTACATCCTCTTTGCCTACAAGAAAGACTTTTACCCGCTTATCTTCATTGACTGCTTCGATAGCTCCCTTTACAATTTCCAAAGGTGCGTTATCTCCACCCATAGCATCCACTGCTACATTAACCATTTCAGCCATTTTTAGTCCTCACAATGTAATTATTACCTTTTTAACTATACTAAACCATACTATAAAAATCAAGGCTTTTTTGAAGTAAATAATATAAAACGAAAAAAGGCTCTTCCCTTTCGGGAAAAGCCATTCATTTGCTGATTAATCAACACTTACAACCTGCTTCTTGTTATAAGAACCGCAAGCCTTACAAACTCTGTGAGGCATCATAAGAGCGCCACACTTGCTGCACTTTACCAATGTAGGAGCACTCATTTTCCAGTTTGCTCTTCTCTTATCTCTTCTACCTTTGGAAGATTTATTCTTAGGACAAATAGACATCGTTACACCTCCTTATCGCGACAAAAGATATCTTTTATTGCTGCCATACGAGGGTCAGGTACGAAGGTATCGCAACCACAATCCCTTACATTGAGATTCTGTCCGCACTTTAGGCATACGCCCTTACAATCGTCCTTACACAGAATCTTCACAGGCCAGTTTTCTAAAATTTCATGATACATAAAAGTCTCTACATTCAACTGGTAACCTTCCATATAGGTCGTGTCATCAGCTTCTTCGTCCTCTGTATCTACTTCGGGAGAAGTCACCACTCTGTCAAACTGTAAATCCAGAATCACCGTAGTCTCTTCCATGCATCTGTCACAGACTGCTTTAAGCTCTAATACCGTATTACCTTCAACACGCGCCTTCTGTTCACCAATGTTGGTAAAGGTGAATGCAATCGGCTGTTTATCAGTAATACTAAAGCTTCCCAATCTGCTTTCAAAGCTTGTCATCTCAAGGGAAACACTTTCCTGTCTCACCTTGCCCTCAGATGTAAATACATCGGATAAATTCAGTAACATACAAACTCCTATGCAATATGTTTCGCAGTTTCCTTGCGATGCGTAATTTCACACACTGACTTATTATACATACAGTATGTGCATTTGTCAACATTTTTATTTTAATTAGATAATTTACTTTACAAGCTGTGCTGTTTGCTTTGCAATCATCAGTTCTTCATTGGTGGGAATCACTAAAACCTTGGTCTTGCTCTCAGGAGTGGTAATCACCAAATCAAGGCCTCGCTTCTGATTCAACTCCTCATCTAATGTAATACCCATATATTCAAGGTTCTTACATACGAGCGTACGAACAAGGGGACCGTTCTCACCAACACCTGCGGTAAAGCAAATTGCATCTACACCGTTCATAGCAGCAATATAGGCACCGATGTACTTGATTACGCGGTAAACAAATACATTCATGGCACGTACTGCATTCTCCTGTCCTGCAAAATATCCGTCCTCAATGTCTCTGAAATCAGAGGAAAGATTATCGGAAAGTCCCAAAACACCGGATTTTTTATTGAGCACATTCATAATCTCATCAATGCTCTTATTCTCTTTGTGAGCAATAAATTCAATGATAGCAGGGTCAATATCTCCGGAACGTGTACCCATGATAAGGCCCTCCAAGGGAGTCAGACCCATGGTAGTGTCCACACACTTACCGTTCTTTACAGCAGAGATGCTGGCACCGTTACCCAGGTGACAAACAATGATTTTTAAATCCTCGTACTTTTCACCCAAAACCTCTGCAGCTCGCTTTGATACATAAGCGTGGCTTGTACCGTGGAAACCGTATCTTCTGATTTTGTAATTTCTGTAGTAGTCATAGGGAAGGCCGTACAGATATGCCTCCTCAGGCATTGTCTGATGGAATGCGGTATCAAACACCGCAACCATGGGGGTATTCGGCATCAGCTTCTTGCAGGCATTGATACCGATTAAGTTCGCAGGATTGTGAAGGGGCGCAAGCTCATTACACTCTTCAATCGCCTTCAATACTTCATCTGTGATGATAGTAGCCTCTGCAAATTTCTCGCCGCCATGTACTATACGGTGACCAACAGCACCAATTTCATCAAGGCTCTTTACAACACCTGTCTTTTCATTGGTAAGAGCTTCCAATACAAGGCGGATTGCCTCCGTATGGTCATTCATGGGAGTCACGGTCTTTTCTTTCTCACCACCCGCCGGTGTATAAGAAATCATGCTTCCTTCAATACCGATTCTCTCACAGAGACCCTTTGCAATACAGTCTTCTGTCTCTGCATTAATCAACTGAAATTTTAAAGAAGAGCTTCCGCAGTTAACAACTAAAATATTCATATCCTTTTAAGTCCTTTCTTCTATCCTCTTATACAAGCTGTGCCTGAACGGCTGTCAGTGCCACAACGCCCACGATATCCTCCCAGGAACATCCGCGGGATAAATCATTTACGGGCTTTGCAATACCCTGAAGCATGGGGCCGTAGGCTTCTGCTCCCCCAAGACGCTGTACCAGCTTATAGCCGATATTACCTGCATCCAGATTGGGGAATACCAGCACATTTGCTCTGCCGTTTACAACACTTCCGGGAGCTTTTGACTTGGCAACGCTTGGAACAAGTGCCGCATCCGGCTGTAATTCACCGTCAATAGTCAGGTGCGGATACTGCTCATGGGCAATTCTTGTTGCCTCTACCACTTTATCTACAAGAGGATGCTTTGCACTTCCCTTGGTGGAATGACTGAGCATTGCGATTACGGGCTTGGGACCAATCAGGGACTTAAAGCTCCTTGCAGAAGTCTCAGCAATTGCCGCAAGCTCTTCCGCTGTAGGATCCTGGTTCAGACCGCAGTCTGCAAAAATAAAGGTACCATCCTCTCCCTGATCCTTAAACTGCGTATCCATGATAAAGAAGGCAGATACAAGCTTAACACCGGGAGCTGTCTTTAAAATCTGCAATGCAGGTCTCAAGGTATCTGCCGTTGAATGACAGGCTCCTGCAACCATACCGTCAGCATGATTAGCCTTTACCATAATGATACCAAAGGTGAGATAATCATTTAGCAGAATCTCTCTTGCCTTCTCCATAGTCATGCCTTTTGCTTTTCTGGTCTCATAAAGGAGTTCAACATACTCATCAAGTCTGGAAGTGGTGGCCGGATTTACCACAGTGACACCGGAAAGATCAACCTCAAGCCAGCCGGCACCGTCCTTAATCTTCTCCTCATCACCAATCATAATAATATTGGCAATATCTTCCTCTAAAATCTTAGCTGCTGCTATCAGAGTTCTCTTATCGTTTGATTCGGGCAGTACAATGGTCTTCTTATCAAGTCTTGCACGCTCCTTAATCTTATCAATATATGACATCTTCGTTCTCCCTTCCTGTCGGATAACAAAAAATTCTTAACAAATTAATCCATTTATATTATACTAAAGTGGTGAAAAACAAACAAGTCAAAAAGTGCGTCAGATTGTATGTTTTCAAGTACAAACACCGCTTACGGAAATACAGTTACACTTAACAAGGAGCAGTCAATGATTATTAACGGAATCGTAGCAGAATATAACCCTTTTCATAACGGTCATCTTTATCAACTGAATGAAGCTAAGGAAAAGAATAACGCCGATTATACCATTATCGTCATGAGCGGTAACTTTGTGCAACGCGGAGCACCTGCTCTTTTGGATAAATTTACTCGTACTAAAATGGCTCTGTCCTGCGGCGCTGATTTGGTTCTTGAACTTCCCTGCATCTATGCTTCCTCCAGCGCAGAATATTTTGCCACGGGAGCGGTCACACTTTTTGATAAACTTGGTGTTACCGATAACCTTTGTTTTGGCAGTGAATGCGGTGATGTCTCTGTGCTTTGTGAAATTGCATCCATTTTGGCTAAAGAGCCCGCAGAATACATTACTTCACTTAAAGAACACTTAAAAGATGGACTTTCATATCCAACTGCACGCACGCAAGCACTGCTTCACTATGCCCCACAGCTTTGTGAATACAGAGATGTTTTATCCTCTCCCAACAATATTTTGGGAATTGAATATATCAAAGCCTTAATCCGCAGAAGCAGTTCCATGTTAGCTTATACCACAACCCGGTTTGGTTCCGATTATCATGACAAGGGCTTCGGTGAATACAACTGCTCTGCTCTCGCCATAAGAGAGGCCGTATTTTCCGATACGGACAATGAAGTCCTGTCAACACAGCTTCCGGAAGCAGCTTATCGGAATATGATGGACAGTTTTTCAAAGTTTTCGCCTATATCAAGCAATGATTTTTCAGGACTCCTTCACTATAAGCTCCTTATGGAATCTGAAAAAGGCTACACCGATTATCTTGATATTTCCTCTGATTTATCAGACCGTATTATTAAGAATCTTTATTCTTTCAGCAGCTTTCACGGTTTTTGTGAGCTGTTAAAGACAAAGGATATCACCTACACAAGAGTCAGCAGATGTCTTATGCATATCCTTCTTGACATCAAAAAGGCAGACTTAGAAGCCTGCCGTGACTTAGATTATGTCCCATATGCAAGAGTTTTAGGCTTCCGCAGGGATGCAGAGCCTTTATTAACGGAAATCAAGAAGCATTCTTTCATTCCTCTCATTACAAAGCTTGCTGATGCAGGGAAGCTTCTGTCAGAAGATGCTTATCATATGCTGCAAAAGGATGTAAAATGCAGCAGTATTTACGAAAGTGTTTCCTGCCGGAAATCAAATGTACTGATGAGAAATGAGTTGCAAAAGCAGATTGTGATTGTTTAATGTAAAACAAAAGCAGTCGTATTTATTAACATTGCAAGAAAAAAAATACTTCCGGTTATAAAATCCGTTTTATCCTTACTATCCTTGGCTTTACTCATATATGTAGCACCATTATACGCACACATCATGCTAACCAATGGTGCCGGTGACAAGCCTTTCCACATGGAAAGAAGCACCATGACAATAAATACTACTGCCATAGTCATAATACCCTTATTCATAGACTTTAAATTTAGCATCTCATTATAACTTACTACTTTACCTAATGTTTCTTTCATTTCTTCATTCATATTCTTCCCTTTTCTGCCTCCATCCAACAGTTCACGCAAATCAACATTATAAAAATCTGCCAGTTCAATCAAAATATCCAAATCCGGCATATTGCTTCCTGTTTCCCAACGGGATACTGTTCTGCGTGAAACACCCAAGTTTTCACCCAACTGTTCCTGTGTCACATTTTTTTCATTTCTTAGTTCCTTTAAGAATGCACCGATTTTTTGCTGATTCATCTACATTTATTCTCCTTTCAATGACATCATACAATAAATATCAAAAAGTAACAGGACACAAAGCGAGCATTGACCTGTTTTTATAACGAGACACACTTTGTCTACACCATAACAATCCAATCATTTTAAAAGGAGCAGATATTTGAAATCCACTCCTTAATATTATCTCAATTTTTCTACATTAATTCTTAAAGCTGTGAATCGGTGCAGGAATTCTGCCTCCACGATTTACAAACGCATCACAGGAGAACTGATTAACCGGCATAACGGGGGCATAACCCAAAAGTCCGCCGAACTCTACTGTCTCTCCCACGCCCTTACCGATTACGGGAATGATACGTACTGCAGTAGTCTTCTGGTTTACCATACCGATTGCCATTTCATCTGCAATAATACCGGAAATGGTGGTCGCCTTGGTATCTCCGGGAATCGCAATCATATCAAGTCCCACGGAACATACACAGGTCATTGCCTCAAGCTTCTCTAAGGTAAGTGCACCTGCTACTACCGCATCAATCATACCCTGATCCTCACTGACAGGGATAAATGCACCACTTAAACCGCCCACATAGGAGGAAGCCATAACGCCGCCCTTCTTTACCTGATCATTTAACAGAGCAAGGGCTGCTGTGGTACCGGGAGCTCCGGCATATTCCAAACCGATTTCGCAGAGGATATCAGCTACACTATCACCGATAGCGGGTGTGGGGGCAAGGGACAAATCCACAATACCAAAGGGAACGCCAAGCATCTTGGATGCCTCCTGAGCCACCAGCTGACCCACACGGGTAACCTTGAATGCGGTCTTTTTGATGGTCTCACAGAGAATCTCAAAATTCTCGCCGCGCACCTTCTCCAAAGCTGTCTTTACAACACCGGGACCGCTGACACCAACATTGATAATCTTATCTGCCTCTGTCACACCGTGGAACGCTCCTGCCATAAAAGGATTGTCATCCGGTGCGTTACAGAACACTACAAGCTTGGCACAGCCTAAGGAATCATTCTCCTTGGTGTATTCAGCCGTCTCCTTAATCATCTCACCCATAAGCTTCACGGCATCCATATTGATACCGGTCTTGGTGGAGCCTAAATTTACGGAGCTGCACACTCTCTCGGTATTTGCAAGTGCCAGAGGGATGGAACGAATCAAAAGTTCATCCGCAGGAGTCATACCCTTGCTTACAAGGGCAGAATAACCGCCGATAAAATTGACTCCCACCTCATGGGCAACCTTATCAAGTGTCTTTGCGATACTTGCAAAATCCTCTACCGTCTTGCATGCCGCACCGCCGATTAAAGCGATGGGAGTTACGGAAATTCTTTTATTTACAATGGGAATACCAAATTCTCTGGAAATCTCCTCGCCTGTTTTTACCAAATCCTTTGCAGCCTCATATATCTTTGCATAAATTTTGTCATTGAGTTTCTGCAAATCGCTGTCAATACAATCCAAAAGACTGATACCCAATGTGATGGTACGGACATCCAGATTCTCTTCTTCAATCATTTTATTGGTTTCTGTTACTTCATATAAATTAATCATGGTTCCTCACATTCCGCCGGTCGCCAATATGTACTCCGGCCTTCTACAGATATCTTAAATACGATGCATTTTGTCGAAGATTTCTTCCTTCTGACACTTGATGACAACCCCGATGCTCTCACCGAGTGCAGCAAGCTCATCTGCCATATCACCAAACTGCTTTGTCATGGAATTGGTATCCACAATCATCATCATGTTAAAATAACCCTGTACAATGGTCTGTGAAATATCCAAAATATTGATGCCATTCTCAGCAAGATAGGTACAAACCTTTGCAATAATACCTACGGTATCTTTTCCTACAACAGTAATAATCGTTCTTTTCATATCCATCCTCATTTCTTTAGGGATTATCATCCCTCAATTTAACTGTTTATTATTTAACTACAATTTGCGACAATTTGCAATACCTTTTAATATATGATTTTATGCAATGTCAATTACGGGTGAAGGCTCTCCTCTTTTTGCCACCATCATCCTGAAATCATTTGCATTGTAGGGATTATCACCCATTGTAATCTCCATCCGCACCGCCTCATAGGCAAGCTCAGGAAGATTATTCTCATGACTCAAATGTCCAAGTACAATCGTCTGCAGCTTTTCATGCAAAATACGGCTTAACAATCTGCCGGAATTCTCATTGGACAGGTGTCCCCTATCACCTAAAATACGCTGCTTTAAATAATACGGATAAGGTCCCACCTGCAACATATTCACGTCATGATTTGCTTCAATCAAAAGGGCATCCAACCCTTTTAAGCACTCCACCGTGTAATCATTGTACACACCAAGGTCCGTGCAAATACCAATCTTTTGGTTCCCATAGCTCACTCGGTATGCTACCGGTTGTGCCGCATCATGGGATATCCGCATGGGATTTACGGTCAAATCCTTAATCACAAGCTTCTCATCTTCTTTTACCTCATGAAAAAGGCTCTCATCAACCGCCCCCAAAGTCTTATATTCCTTAATGGCATTTATTGTACCCTTGGTTGCATATATGGGGATTCCATATTTTCTGGCCAAAACTCCAAGTCCGCTTATGTGATCCGCATGCTCATGGGTAATCAGTATACCGTCCAGATCCTTCGCGTCCAAATCAACGCTGTGCAATCCACACTCCGCCTTCTTCCCGCTGATTCCTACATCCACCAAAAGATGGGTCGCATCCGAGCCAACATATATGCAGTTTCCGCTGCTTCCGCTGGCAATACTACATAATCTCATAATACTTACAAACTATTTTCCTTCCAATAAATTTCAATGATATCGCCATCATTTAACGTCTCCATGTACTCGGCAGGACGACCGTTTAAGGTTGTGACGATGGCTCTTCCCGCCGAACGGCTCAAATCAAAGTTAATATAATCAAATACATCTACATATACATAGCTGGTCTTGCCTTTTAAGGTTACTGCCTGTCTGTTGACAATGACGATAATATCTTTTATTGCAGGAGTTTCTTCACGAACCTCTTCTGTCTCGCTTGAACTGTTCTCCTCAGCTTCTTTTTCCTGAACACTTATAGTTTCTTTAACAGCTTCCTCATTGTTTACTGTTCCGCTCTTCACGGGTTCCTCAATATCGGTATCTGCATCATCTTCCACATAAGACTCTTCCAAAACTTCTGTACTGAAGCTTACCATAAAGGCTTCATATACCTTGCTGTCCGCCTTTGCAGGGGTTTCATTAACCTTGATATCACCGCCGAGAGGTACATCCATAAATTCAGCAATCTCCTGCACAGTATAGTAGTTCCGAATATTAATGTCATCCCCTTCATGGATTCCATAAAATTCGTTCTCCAGCTTACCGTTTACTTCTGCTGTCTTAGGCAGGCTGATTTTATTTCCATTTACAACAATATTCAGACTGTCAGATAATTCATTCAGCTTACCAAGCTCCATGGAAGCCGCATCACCAGCAGTTGAGGCAGTCACCTCAACCTTATCTCCGTTATGTAACTGGGTATACATATCTGCCAAACTGCCGTTAACCGTAATTACAGCTGCTTCACCTGTTGCTCCGCGTACAATACGACTCTTTCCGTTGACTGCAAAAGTCAAAGCCTGTCCCCTTTTAGGGAAAAGGTCCTGATTCGGATACTGGGACTGCATTGCCGCATCAGCAACCGTAAGCTTTCCATTGTCGTAAAGCTTAATTCTGACACCGTTAAATTCCACAAAGATAAAGTTGTTACTCTGCTCATAATAGCTTAAGCAAATACCGATTGGAGTAACCATCATGGAATCCTTACGCGCATCATTCTGTTCAAAGGTGATACTCTGCATCACT
>SVFG01000050.1 GCA_015056975.1 Lachnospiraceae bacterium
TAGTATACATAATCCGGCTAAGAGCATCAACAGATTGACAATGCCGAAGCTGACAATAAAAGGAGGAAACACTATGATACTGTTAATCGATATGTACGGAGTTATCTTAAAGGAAAGCAAGGGCTATTTTATCCCTTACACTTTTCAGCATTTCCCGGAGGCGGAATATGAGCGCCTTACCAATGCTTTTAAGGTGGAGAAGTGTTTCACCAAGGCGCAGAAGGGAGAACTGACCAACCATGAGTTTTTAGGTGCGTTGGGATATGAGAATCCTCGTGAGTCCATGGAGGATTATTTGAAGAATTATCTGACCTTGGATGAACAGTTTCATGACTTTGCAAGGGTACATAGTAAAAATATGGACTTTTGTCTGCTGTCCAATGATGTGTTGGAGTGGAGTGAGTTTTTGACAGAGTATCATGACATGAATCAATATTTCAAAGAAAAAATTGTCAGTGGAGCCGTCCATATGCGAAAGCCTGACAGGGCAATGTTTGAGTATGCTTTAAAGAAGCTTGGGCGTGAGCCGGGGGATTGCATTTTTGTAGACAACAGTGTGAAGAATCTGCTGGTTGCAGAGGAACTGGGAATACGAACTATTCTGTTTAACCGTGACGGTGAAGAGTATGATGGCGAAGTGGTGAACGATTTTGTTGAACTTGGCGTGGCGTTGAATGGTTAAATGAAAGCAAAATTAAACTTTTCTTAATTAGGTATTGAACATTTGCTTCAAATACGTTATAATAGCCATAAAATCAACACCAAACAGGGAGGAAAACATGGAAAGTTCAATTTTTGCAACGAGATTAACGAATTTGCTGAAGCAAAACAATATGAAACAAATTGAACTTGTACGTTTGGCGGAAGAGAAAGGAATTAAACTTGGAAAAAGCCACATCTGCCAATATGTATCAGGAAAGACCATTCCGAGGAAGGAAACCTTACAGTTTCTGGCGGATGTATTTGAAGTAGATGCCAATTGGCTGCTCGGCAAGGAGGAGCCTGAGGAAGCAGAAAAGAAAGGGAGAAGTGATACCATGAGAACATTTGCAAAATCAACAAAGCTGGAAAATGTATTATATGACGTAAGAGGACCGGTTGTGGAAGAAGCAGCCAGAATGGAGAATGAGGGCTTACAGGTTCTGAAATTGAACATCGGAAACCCTGCACCCTTTGGATTCCGTACACCGGATGAAGTGATTTCCGATATGCGCAGACAGCTTACTGACTGTGAAGGATATTCCGATTCCAAGGGACTTTTTTCAGCCAGAAAGGCAATTATGCAGTATGCGCAGCTTAAGAATATCCCTAACGTGACCATGGATGATATTTATACCGGAAATGGTGTAAGTGAGCTGATTAATCTGTGTATGTCCGCACTGGTAAATGATGGTGATGAGGTATTGATTCCCTCCCCCGATTATCCTTTGTGGACGGCATGCGTAACTTTGGCAGGCGGTAAGGCTGTGCATTATATCTGTGACGAGCAGGCAGAGTGGTATCCCGATATGGCAGATATCAGAAAGAAGATAACCCCAAATACCAAGGCGATTGTAATCATCAATCCCAATAACCCTACGGGTGCGTTGTATCCCAGGGAGGTTTTGCAGGAAATCGTGGAGATTGCGAGAGAGCATCAGCTGATTATTTTCTCCGATGAGATTTATGACCGTCTGGTTATGGATGGGGAGGAGCATGTTTCCATCGCTTCCCTTGCACCGGATTTGTTCTGCGTAACCTACAGCGGCTTGTCCAAATCCCACATGATTGCAGGCTTCAGAATCGGTTGGATGATTTTAAGCGGAAACAAGGCAATTGCAAAGGATTACATTCAGGGACTGAATATGCTTTCCAATATGCGTCTGTGTTCCAATGTACCGGCACAGTCCATCGTGCAGACGGCACTTGGCGGTTATCAGAGCGTTAAAAACTATATTGTGCCCGGCGGAAGAATATATGAGCAGAGAGATTATGTGTATAAGGCATTGAATGATATCCCGGGTATTTCCGCAGTAAAGCCCAAGGCGGCATTTTACATCTTCCCGAAGATTGATGTTAAAAAGTTCAATATTACAAATGATGAAAAGTTTGCTCTGGATTTGTTGAGAGATAAAAGAATTCTGTTGATTAACGGAAGAGGCTTTAACTGGCATGAGCCTGACCATTTCAGAGTGGTATATCTGCCCCGCGTGGAAGAGCTTGAGGATGCAATGGGCAAGCTTGCTGATTTCTTAAGTTATTATAAGCAGAAGTAATTTAACTTGCATTTTGTTAAGTTTCTTACTATAATCAAAGGCGTGTAAGTAAGACAGGCAATCGCGGCTGTTTTTGACAGGTGAGGAAAGTCCGGGCTTCACAGGGCAGGATGCCGGATAACGTCCGGTGGAGGTGACTCCAAGGCTAGTGCAACAGAAATATACCGCCACGCAAGTGGTAAGGGTGGAAAGGTGGCTTAAGAGACCACCGTCCGTCCGGTAACGGGCGGAGCCATGTAAACCCCATCCGAAGCAAGACCAAATAGAAAGCGATAGGTTTGCCCGACCTGCTTTCAGGTGGGTCGCTTGATGCGGCTGGTAACAGCCGTACTAGATAGATGATTGCTAAACAACATAACCCGGCTTATCGTTTTGCTTACATTACAAGAAAAATGGCGGATTGCTTCCATGGGAGCAGTCCGTTTTGCGTATGTTGAAGAGGAAGCTATGAGAAGTATTTATTTAATTATGCTGTGTGCAGTATTGTTTTGTGGCTGTGGAGAAGTTACCGATACGCAACCGGTGGATGTGACTTGGGAGCAGGACAAAAATGTAACGACGCAGGAAGCAGCGAAAGAGAAGATAGTGTTACAGGAGAGTCCCCTGCTTGTCAGTGAGCGCCCTGAAGCAGAGAATCTGGCAGGTATGTTACAGGAACAGGCGGCCGGAATGATGGTGCAGATTGAGGCTGGGGGGCTGCTTGGCAGCGGTGTGATTTATGAGGCGGATGATGAAATGCTTTATATTGCCACAGCGGGACATGTGCTTTCACAGGCGAAGGAGCAGGTTTTGATTACCTTTGCGGATGGATTTTTGGTAGAGAGTACGGAATATGAAGTGATGGAGCGGGAAGATTTGGCATTTATCGCGGTTTCACTTGAGAAGCTTCCGGAAACGAGTCTTAAACAATATCATAGGGTAAATGTGGACAAGGAACGGTTTGACAATATAAGACCCGGTGACGGTGTGATTGCCATGGGGAGCAAATCAGCTGTGGCAGGGGAGGCTTATGAAGGGGAGCTTTTGAATAACTGGATTTATGTGGAGGACTTTAAGCAGCATATGATGCTTGCAAAAGTAGAGCTTGAGCAGGGAATGTCTGGTGGCGGACTGTTTGATGCAAAGGGGTATTTTCTGGGACTTTTGTGCGGTGAAAGCGCTGACGGAGAAGTGGCGGTTTTACCGTGGAGTGTTCTGCATGCAGCATTCGATTTATTTATTGACAATTCTTAAAAATTGGTGGAGAATAGAAAGCAGTGAAGTGATAGATTTCATAAGGAAGGATGATAAGTTATGACAAAAATAGATGTGGTATCAGGCTTTTTGGGAGCAGGAAAAACGACTTTGATTAAAAAACTGTTGCAGGAAGCCTTGGATGGAAGTAAAACCGTTTTGATTGAAAACGAATTCGGTGAAATCGGTATTGACGGTGGCTTTTTGAAGGAGGCAGGTATTGAGATTAAGGAGATGAATTCCGGATGTATCTGCTGTTCTTTGGTTGGTGATTTTGGCACCTCTTTGAAGGAAGTTATTAATACCTATGCGCCGGAGCGTATTTTGATTGAGCCCTCCGGTGTAGGTAAGCTTTCCGATGTGTTAAAGGCAGTTGAGGATGTGGCAAAGGAGCTGGATGTGCAGGTAAACAGTGCCGTTGCGGTAGTGGATGCCTCCAAGTGCAAGATGTATATTAAAAATTTCGGCGAGTTTTTCATTAATCAGATTGCATATGCCGGAACTATTATTTTGAGCAGAATCGATAAGGTATCTCAGGATAAAATCAATCAGTGCGTGGAGCTGATTCGTGAGCATAATGAGAGTGCAACCATTATTACCACTCCTCTTGCACAGCTTGATGGCAAGACGGTGCTTGAGACTATTGAAGGTGCGGACAAGCTGGAGGATATGATGAAGGAGATGCTGGAACACGTGCACGAACATCATCATGAGCATGGCGAGGAGTGTACCTGTGGATGCCATGACCATGAACATCACCATGAGCATGAGCATCATCATGACCATGATCATGAGCACGAGCATCACCAGCACCACGAGCACGGTGAGGAGTGCACCTGCGGCTGCCACGACCATGAGCATCATCACGATCACGACCATGACCACGATCACGAGCACGGTGAGGAGTGTACCTGTGGCTGCCATGACCATCATCATGACCATGAACATCATCACGACCACCATGATCACCACCATCATCATGCAGATGAGGTGTTTACAAGCTGGGGTATGGAGACACCCAATGTTTACAGCAAGGAAGAAATCGAGCAAATCCTTACGGCTCTGGACAGCGGTGAGTACGGAGACATTCTCCGCGCAAAGGGCATGGTGCCTTCCGGTGACGGTACCTGGATTTATTATGATTATGTGCCCGAGGAGCATGAAGTCAGAAGCGGTAAGCCTGAGGTAACCGGTAAGATTTGTGTGATTGGTGCAAAGCTTGCAGAGGATAAATTAGCAGAACTGTTTAGAAAGTAAGCAGATGGAGGAAAGTATGAAGTCCGTATATGTAATCAATGGCTTTTTGGAGAGCGGAAAAACAGAATTTATTACCTTTACCTTGGGACAGCCATATTTTCAGATTAAAGGCAAGACACTGATTCTTCTCTGCGAAGAGGGCGAAAACGAATATGACGAGGAACTTCTTAAGAGAAGCCGCACGGAAATAGAACTGATAGAGGAACAGGACGATTTTAGTGCATCCAAGCTGTTGGAGCTTGAAAAGAAGCATAAGCCGGATCGTATCATCATAGAATGGAATGGTATGTGGAATGCCAAGGAGATGAAGCTTCCCTGGCACTGGAAGGTAGAGCAGCAGATTACCACCATTGATGCCACAACCTTCCCCATGTATTTTACCAATATGCGCTCTCTTCTGGCAGAGATGGTGCGTAAATCAGAGTTGATTATCTTTAACCGTTGTGACGGAATCGAGGAGCTGAATGTGTACCGTAGAAATATCAAGGCGGTAAATGCGGCTGCGGATGTGGTCTTCGAGGGAGAAAACGGTGAGATTGATGAGCTCTTCGAGGAAGATTTACCCTATGACTTAAGTCAGGATGTGATTGTGCTGGATAATCAGGGATATGGTATCTGGTATCTGGATTCCATGGACCATTTGGAGAGATACATTGGTAAAAAGATAGAGTTTGTGGCAATGGTGTTAAAGCCGGATAATTTCCCTAAGGGATATTTCGTACCCGGAAGAATGGCTATGACCTGCTGTGCCGACGATATGGCATTTTTGGGCTATGCCTGCGAGTTCGCCGGGGCAGGAGCATTAAAGCAGAAGGAATGGGTTAAGGTGACTGCTACCGTTACAAAGGAATATTGGGAGGATTATAAGGGAGAAGGTCCCATCCTGCATGCAGTCAGTGTGGAAAAAACAAAGGCACCTAAGGAAGAAATCATCAGCTTTACCTAAATAGAAAGATACAAAGCGTTGCCCGGTGCAGCGCTTTTGTTGCCTTATTTGGAAAAGGAGGACATATATGAATATTTTTATTGGAGTGATGCTTCCCTTTTTGGGAACGGCGGCAGGTGCAGCCTGCGTATTCTTTTTGAAAAAGCAAATCAGTGCAAATTTACAGAGAGTATTCTCAGGCTTTGCGGCGGGAGTTATGGTGGCGGCATCGGTTTGGTCGTTATTGATTCCGGCTATGAATATGAGTGATGGAATGGGTAAGCTTGCCTTTATTCCGGCACTTGTGGGATTCCTCTTGGGAATTGTGTTTTTGCTGGTAATAGACAGCGTGGTACCTCATTTACATGCGGGAAGCAAGGAGCCGGAGGGCAAAAAAAGTCGTCTTAACAGAACCAGTATGTTAATGCTTGCGGTAACCATTCATAACCTGCCGGAGGGCGCGGCTTGCGGTGCTATTTTTGCAGGTGTATTAAGCGGTGAGGAGACAGTGACGCTGGCAGGTGCTATTGCATTGTCCATCGGTATTGCCATTCAGAATTTCCCGGAGGGAGCTATTTTGTCCCTGCCTCTTAGGAGCGAGGGAAACAGTCGCATGAAATCCTTTGCCATGGGAGCGCTTTCAGGCATTGTGGAGCCGATTGGAGCTGTTGCGGCTATATTGCTGGCAGGACTTGTGACTCCGATATTACCTTATCTGTTGGCGTTTGCGGCAGGAGCCATGATATATGTGGTGGTGGAAGAGTTGATTCCACAGGCGGTAGAAGGAGAACATTCCAATCTGGGAACCATTGCCTTTGCCATCGGCTTTTGTGTGATGATGGTGCTGGATGTAGCACTGGGATAAGCAGGAAAGGATACAGATATGTCACAGGAAAAAGAGAAGGAATTGCAGCAGTTAAGAAATCGTTTTCGCGATTTGGCAGATAAGTCCTTTCATCAGAATGTGTTTACCTTCAGCGGCTTTTTGGGACTTAGTGAGCAGGATACTTTTTGGAAGATGGAGCAGGAGCTTCGCTATGCGGGCTTCCTGCTTTTTGGCGGTATTGAGAATACGGACAGGAAAATGCTTCGCTTCGGAAAGGTAGAGGAGCTTGGATATGAAGTGCCCTTTCCTATTGTGTGCGTACATATTAAGCCACTCTTGGCGAAGTTTGCGGACAAGCTGTCACACAGGGATTTCTTGGGGGCACTTATGAACCTGGGAATTGAGCGGGATACCATAGGTGATATCAAGGTGGGAGAAAAGGAAGCCTATTTGTTCTGTACGGAGACCATTGCAGATTATATCTGTGAAAATTTAATCAAGATTAAACATACAAATGTAAAGTGCATAAAGAATGCGGATTATACGGAACTGCCGGAGGAGGAGCCGGATAGGAAGCTGTTGCAGGTGGCATCCCTTCGCACGGATGTTGTGATTGCAAAAGTATACAATCTGTCAAGGGAGAGCAGTCTGGAGCTGTTCCGCGCAGGAAAAGTATTTGTCAACGGCAGATTATGTGAGAATAATGCCAAAACCTTACGGGACGGTGACGTGGTGAATGCCAGAGGCTTCGGCAAGTTTGTGTTTGTGGAAGCAAAGGGGGAGACCAAGAAAGGAAAGATTAATGTTGAGGTGGCTTTATATAAATAGCCACCTTAAACAATTCTTAAACATTTACCCTATTTTTTGTTAAAAAGCGATTTGATACAATGTCAGCATAAGGAGGCAGGCTATGTATAACATACTGATTTGTGATGATGAAAAGGATATTGTCAATGCATTAAAGATTTATTTGTACGATGCAAATTATACGCTCTTTGAGGCATTTGACGGACGGGAAGCGCTTAATGTGCTTTCCGAGCAGGATATTCATCTGGTGCTTTTGGATGTGATGATGCCGCAGATGGATGGCATTGAGACCATGGTGGAAATCCGCAAGAAAAGCAATGTGCCCATTATTTTGCTGACGGCGAAAAGCGAGGATTCCGATAAGATTCTGGGGCTAAATCTGGGTGCGGACGATTATATTACCAAGCCCTTTAATCCCATGGAGGTGTCCGCCCGAGTCAGGTCGCAGCTTCGCAGATACATGCAGCTTGGTGCGGGAGACATCAAGCCGGAAGTGCTGAAGGTGGGAGGCATTGAACTGGATGATAAGGAAAAGCAGGTGACTTTGGATGGTGAAGCTGTGTCGCTTACTCCTACGGAGTATGAGATTTTAAAGCTTTTGATGTTAAGTCCCGGAAAAGTATTTTCCCCTAAGGAGATTTACCAGACCATCTGGAATGATTTGCCCTACGGCAGTGAAAACACGGTGGCGGTACATATCAGGCATCTTAGGGAAAAACTGGAAATCAATCCTGCGGAGCCCAGATACTTGAAGGTTGTCTGGGGACAGGGCTACAAGTGTGAGAAGATGTAACAAACGATTGGGAGAATGTTTATGAATAAAGAAAAAAAGAAAAGACGATTGACCGGAAGTTTGGCGGCGAAAATCATTGCCTTTCTTCTTTTGGGAATCTGCACCTTTACAGGTATTCTGGGTGTGGGACTTAGTATTGATATGGTGGAAGATTCTTTTCCCGTAAAATATACCTATGCCATGTATTATGACCTGGGAACCTTTATCTATGAGTGGAGATATACTGTGCCGGTACTTACTGTTTTGAGTCTGCTTGTAGCGCTGCTTTGTGTCATCTTTATCCTATGCGGTGCAGGACATAGGAATGGCAAAGAGGGCATTGTGCCCGGAGTGTTTACGAGAGTCTGGTTTGATATATATACTGGTGTTTTTGTGTGCGGTTTTGGGCTGGGATGTGCACTGATGGTAGAAGGGACATATGCATTTGGCAGTATCGGTCTCTGTGCGTGGATGGGGTTGATGGTATCGGCACTTACGGTGTGGAGTACTTTGTATTTGCAGGAGCTGGCACTGCGCCTTAAAATGGGAGGACTTTTGAAGCATACTTTGATCTATGTGGTATGCAGATGGTGCTTCCGGGCAGGAAAGAAGTTTGGATGCTTCTTAATCATGTTGATTAAGGGAATTCCCATGGTAATAACGACTGTTATTATTTTTGCAGGCGTGTGTATTGTGGAATTGTTTGCAATTTTGATTTTTGGCAATGTGGACTTTTTGGGAGGTTCCTATTTTTGCTGTGAGGAGCTTTTGGTTTTGTGGTTTGTTGAGAAATTGGTGTTGTTTCCTGTGGTGTTATATGTGGCACTTTTGTGCAAAAAGCTGCAGCAGGGAAGTGAAGCTTTGGCGGAGGGGAATCTTTCCTATCATGTTGATACCTCTAAAATGTTTTTGGCACTTAAGGAGCATGGTGATAATCTGAACCGCATCAGTCATGGAATGACAAATGCCGTGGAAGAACGAATGAAGAGTGAGCGTTTAAAAACAGAGCTGATTACCAATGTATCTCATGACTTGAAGACACCGCTGACCTCCATTATCAATTATTCGGATTTGCTGGGAACGGAAAATCTTAGTAAGGAGCAGGTGGTTGAATATGCGGAGGTGCTTCACCGCCAGTCAAAGCGTTTGAAGAAGCTTTTGGAGGATTTGGTGGAGGCGTCCAAGGCGACTACCGGCAATTTGGAGGTGCATTTAGAGCCCTGTCAGGTGGGTGTGCTTCTTACCCAGGCAGCAGGAGAGTATGAGGAGAAGTTTAACGAAAAGCAGCTGACACTTTTGACTACTCAACCGGAGGAACCCGTCTATGTTATGGCAGACGGCAGACATCTTTGGAGGGTATTTGATAATCTGTTAAACAATATTTACAAATATGCCCAAGAGAATTCCAGAGTGTATCTGACTTTGGAGAAGAGAGAAGGTACGGCTTGTGTGATTTTCAGAAACATGTCTAAATATGCTCTGAATATATCGGCAGAAGAGCTGGAAGAGCGGTTTGTCAGAGGAGATAAATCACGTCATATGGAAGGAAACGGCTTGGGACTTTCCATTGCCAAGAGTCTTGTGGAACTGCAAAACGGTAAGATGCAAATTGTGACGGATGGGGATTTATTTAAGGTGGTTTTGGAATTTAAGGTTGAAGAGACCTGATTATTTTGATATGATAAGGCGTAACTGTTAATTTGGTAAGAAACGGGTACGCGCATGATAAAAGGATTATTGACAAGTATCGTGCTGATTGGTTTGCGGGCAGGAATGATTTTGGGTCTGGGAAGTGACGAGCCGGTCAGTGCTACGGAGGAATATGTTAATTTAGCGATTGCACAGGTGGACAAGTACGTGAATGTCCGCAAGGAGCCGAACACAGATTGTGAAATTGTTGGGAAGATGTACAACGGCTCGGTGGCGCAGATTCTTGCAACGGCCGGAGAAGATTCGGATTGGTTGCAGGTTGTGTCCGGCAATGTGGAAGGCTATATTAAGGAAGAGTATTTTATCTGTGGCGAAGAGGCGCTGCAGGTGATAGATGAGTATGTGACCAGATATGTGCTGGTGGAGGCTGACAGACTGAATGTCCGAAAGGAACCGGATGTGCAGTCGAAGAAAATCGGCTATCTGAATCATGACGAAAAGGTTAAGCTTTTAGAAGACTGCGGAGATTGGTGTAAGGTTTTGTACGCTGATGAAAAGGAAGGGTATGTTTCTGCAGAGTATGTCATGATTGTGGAAGAGTATGTATATGCCAAGTCTATTGAGGAAGAACGGGCGGAGCAGAAGGCGAGAGAGGAAGCACTTGCCAGACAAAAGGCGCTGGAGGCAGAAAAGCAGCAGAGCACAGAGCAAAATGAGGAGCCGAAAGCAGAGCCAAATACAGAGTATGCAACCAATGACGAGCTTAGACAGAATATTGTAGATTATGCCATGCAGTATCTGGGGAATGTCTATATTAACGGTGGAAAGAGTTTGGAAACCGGAACGGACTGCTCAGGATTTACCTGCTTTATCTATCGGGACTTCGGATATTCCCTTTCACGAACACCTTCCGGGCAATATAGCTCTGACGGAAGGAATATAGATTATGCGGATGCAAAGCCGGGTGATATTCTGTGCTACTCTTCAAACGGCACTTCCTGCACTCATGTGGCTTTGTATATCGGAAATGGTGAGATTATCCATGCAGCCAATTCCAGAAAGGGTGTTATTATCGGAAAGGCGGAGTATAGCCCGATAATTGCTGTGAAGAATATAATTGACTAAAATTAGGAGCATGCGGTGTCTCACCGCATGCTTTTTTATCGTGCAGGAAATTGAGGGGCGGGCAGGGGGAGACGGTTTGGCGTTCTTGGGTGGAGGATGGCTGCATTTTCAAGCATTGCGTGCAATAAACAGGGGAAATTGCACATGGATGTGCAATTTGGCGTGCCTGCGCACGGATGCGACATGCACGCTGCCCCGTAAAGGTAATATGATTTTATCGCAATGATTAGAAAATACCCATCCGGAAACAGAATCGTCCAAACCGTCTCCCCCTGCCCGCCCCTCAATTTCCTGCACGATAAAGGAGCCGTACACTTTTGCGTACGGCTCCTAAAATTGCATTACAGTGACTTTGCAGTTTCGGTATATTTCTCTTCACAATATTTGCAACGGTATAATTCTTTCTTCTCATCCGTCAGCACAAAGATGTGGGGAAGCTCCTGCTCGATGGAGGTGATGCAGCGGGGGTTACGGCACTTGATGACATTCTTTATCTGCTTGGGAAGTACCAGATCCTTCTTTGCCACGATTTCACCATTCTTAATAACATTTACGGTGATGTTGTGATCGATGAATGCCAGTACATCCAAATCCAGCATGTCGATGTCACATTCCACCTTTAAAATATCCTTTTTGCCAAGCTTGTTGCTCTTGGCGTTCTTGATGATTGCTACGGTGCAATCCAGTTTATCCAGTTGTAAATGCTCGTAGAGGGAAAGGCTCTTGCCTGCCTTGATATGGTCCAATACGAAGCCTTCTTCGATTTTTCCTACGTTTAACATGATGCGCCTCCTTATACAGTGATATTAAGCAGTGTCAGTATCAGTGCCATTCGCACGTAAACACCGTATTTTGCCTGCTTGAAGTATGCAGCTCTGGGGTCTTCGTCCACCTCTACGGATATTTCGTTTACGCGTGGCAGGGGATGAAGCACCAGCATGTCCTTCTTGGCAAGCTCCATCTTGGCGGTATCCAGAATATAAAAGTCCTTTAATCTTACATAATCTTCTTCGTTGAAGAAACGCTCTCTCTGCACTCTTGTCATGTAGAGAATATCAAGCTCGGGCATAACGCTCTCCAAGCGGATAACCTCTTCGTAGGGGATGTCGGATGCCTTTAACATGTCTGTAATATAATCAGGTACTCGCAGCTCCTCGGGAGAGATAAAGACGAAGCGGATTCCGGGGTAACGCACCAGTGCCTTAATCAGGGAGTGTACGGTACGACCGAATTTCAGGTCGCCGCAAAGTCCGATGGTAAAGTTTTCGATATGTCCTTTCAGACTGCGGATGGTCAAAAGGTCCGTCAGTGTCTGGGTGGGGTGGTGATGTCCGCCGTCACCGGCATTGATTACTGGAATGTCGGACTTCTCTGCGGCAACCATGGGAGCACCTTCCTTGGGATGGCGCATGGCGCAGATATCTGCATAGCCGGAGATAACGCGGATGGTATCGGAAACGCTTTCGCCCTTGGATGCGGAAGAGGAGGAGGCGTCGGAGAAACCGAGAACCTGTCCGCCTAATCGGAGCATTGCTGATTCAAAGCTTAAGCGTGTACGTGTACTGGGTTCATAGAAGCAGGTTGCCAAAATCTTGCCGTCACAGGCGTGAGCGTATTTGGCGGGATTTTTTTCGATGGAGGAGGCAAGGTCGAATAAGGTCTCCAACTCCTGCACTGTAAAATCCATCGGACTCATTAAATGTCTCATGTTTTCCTCTTTTCTGTGCGATGGTAATTTGTGTCAGAATGTGTTTGCGATATCGCACAATCGCTTGAAATTAGTGAGGGCCCTGACGACTTGGGACGATAAAGACCTGAGCCGTCACATGAAAAAGTCGAAGAGAAAATCCCTTCGACTATATTGTTACTTAAAAGATAATAATTCATCCACTTCCTTACGCTTGGGAGCAGAGGGACTTTCAGCGGGGTAGCCAACAGCAACCAGAGCAATCAAATCCATATCCTCCGGAATCTCAAGAAGTGCAGCTGCCTTTTCCTGTTCGAAAATACCCATGATAACGGTGCCAAGACCCTGCTCATGTGCAGCAAGGCAAAAAGTCTGGGTTGCAATACCTGCATCGAACATCTGCCAGGAGTCACCACGATTGGTAGAGTAAGAGCCGTCTCTTTCAAAACCGCAACGTCCGGTTTTTATGGTGATGGCAATTACAACGGAAGCATCATTCATAATACTGCCGTTCTTGGGATATGCGCTTGTACATTGTGCAAGCTTAGCCTTCATCTCGCCCTCTACTGCAAGATAGCGGGTAATCTGAGTGTTTTTCCAGCTGGGGGCATATGCTGCGGTAGCAACAATGTCAGCCAGAAGCTCATGAGAAACAGGCTTGTCTGTAAATTGACGGATGCTTCTGCGTCCGGTAATACATTCTTTTGCTGTCATAGCTGTGACCTCCTGAATACATTTTATTTATGATACCATTTCTGGCGGTCACTTGCAATCGGTTCTTATGAAAAAAATCATAAATTTTGTAGAAAGGTTTTGCATTGACAGAGGATATCTAATATAATGATATCAGAGCGGACCGCATAAGGTCGGCATCGGATGGGAGAATAAGAATGGCAGAATTTGTAGAAAGAAAGCGTTGGTTATTTTTTGGTTTACCTTTTACATTTACCAAGTATACCGTGAAGGAGGACAGACTGACGATTCAGACAGGTCTGTTTAAGACAGTTGAGAATGACTGCTATATGTATAAGGTGCAGGATGTACAGCATACCGCTACTTTGATTGAAAAGCTTTTCAAGCTGGGGACGGTAGTGTGCTTTACCGGCGATACCACGCATCCGCAGCTTATATTAAAGCATATTAAGAATTCCAAGACAATCAAGGAATTTATTTTGCAGGAGTCCGAGGAAGCAAGGATTAAGAGACGTACCGTCAATATGCTTGACATTGGTTCCGGTGAAATGGATGACTTGGACGACCCCATGTAAAATGAGTCAGTCGGTATCCTTTTTGGGAGTGTTCTTCGGACGTACAATCCGTTCAAACAAAAGTCCGGCGCCGAACCAGTAGGGCGCATAATCCAGACGTATCACTCGGTTGATGTGGTAGCGGCAGCGGCTGTAGTCCCAAGGACACATATTTTTTTTCTTAAGGAAATTGCCGGTTAAGTATTCCGTGGAGAAGATTAGCGACATGTAGGTAAAGCCGCGAAACCATGTGGGGAAGCGGCGTAGCAGTCTGCCCACGGGAGCCAGGAATGCGGCACAGCCATAAATGGGAAACATCCAGATTGAGGTGTTTCCTTTTAGTTTGAAATCTCTGCGACGTAGGGAATGAAGAGCTGTAAAGATGATTTCCATGCACCAGCCGATGACACCGCAGTGCAGAAAATTGCGGGTGAAGTTTTGCAGGGATTTTTTCATGAAAGCACAAATACCTCCGGTTTGTTTTAGGATTAGTTTTGCCGAATTGTTGGAAAATATGCAGGGATGTAAACAGAAAAGTGCGTGATAGTGCGTGACGGGAGAAACTATGAAATATCAGGAAGCGCTTAGTTATATAGAGGAGATAACAGGGCTTGGCATTGTGCCGGGGCTTGATAGTATAAAGGAACTTTGCAGGGAGCTTGGGAATCCTCAGGAGAATTTGAAGTTTGTTCATATTGCGGGTACCAACGGCAAGGGTTCCGCGCTTGCCTTTATTTCCACGATTTTGCAAGTGGCGGGCTACCGGGTGGGCAGATATGTTTCCCCCACCATTTTTGAGTACCGCGAACGGATACAAGTGGATGGAAAGATGATTTCCAAGGTGGCCTTGGGAGAGCTTATGGAACAGGTGAAGGCAGCATGTGAGCGGATGGTTACACGCGGTCTTTCCCAACCCACACCCTTTGAGGTGGAGACCGCACTGGCATTCCTCTATTTTCAAAAAAAGAAATGTGATATTGTGGTGCTGGAGACCGGTATGGGCGGATTGTATGATGCCACCAATCTGATTACGACTACGCAGGTGGCGGTGATTACCTCTGTGGGCATGGACCATATGCAGTTTTTGGGAAATACCGTGGAAAAAATTGCAGGGCAAAAGGCAGGAATTATAAAAAACGGTTGTTATGTAATCTGTATGATGCAGGATGAAGCCGTGATGCAGGTGGTGGATCAGGCAGCAAATGAAAAGCAGGCAAAGCTTGTGGTGGCAGATGCCGGGCATGCGTTGAGAGTGCGCTACGGTGTGGAAAAGCAGCAGTTTGATTATGATGGCATGAAGAATCTTATCATAACTCTGGCAGGAAAACATCAGATTACAAATGCGGTGGTTGCGATTGAGGCAATTAGGGCGCTTGGGCAAAAGGGCTTCCCTGTGAGTGAGCAGGCAATCCGTGAAGGACTTTTGGCTACAAGATGGCCGGGACGCTTTACGGTGGTGTCAAAGAAGCCGCTTTTTGTGGTTGATGGGGCTCATAATGAGGACGCCGCGCAAAAACTTGCAGATTCTATCGAATTTTATTTTACAAACAGAAGAATTATCTATATAATGGGAATATTGAAGGACAAGGAATACGATAAGGTCATTTCCCTGACGCACAAATATGCGGATCAGATTATCACGGTGACTCCGCCCAACAATCCGAGAGCAATGCATGCTTACGATTTGGCAAAGGAGATTGCAAAGGTGCACACAGCTGTCACGGCAGTGGACAGTCTGGAGGAGGCTGTTGAGATGAGCAGGCTTCTTGCAGGGAAAGATGATGTGATTATCGCGTTCGGCTCCCTGTCCTATTTGGGAAGATTGATGGATATTTTGGGATATGAGCGTTAGTCGGCGCGACGCGGTGGGAAAAGGTGCGACGCTGACAGAAAGGCATGTAGTTATGGTAAATCAGGAAAAGGTAAAAGAGGCAATCAAACTGCTTTTAGAAGGAATCGGTGAGGATGTAAACAGGGAAGGATTAAAGGATACCCCGGACAGAATCGCCAGAATGTATACGGAAATCTGTGGCGGTATGGATGAGGATGCATCAGAGTATTTATCCAGAGTGTTTACCGTTGATAACAGTGAGATGGTATTGGAGAAAGATATTACCTTTTATTCCACCTGTGAGCATCATCTGATGCCTTTTTACGGAAAGGCACATGTGGCATACATACCGGATGGAAAGGTGGTGGGCTTAAGTAAGCTTGCCAGAACCGTGGAGGTATATGCAAAGCGGTTGCAGATTCAGGAGCAGATGACATGCCAGATTGCGGATGCTATTATGGAGCATTTATGTCCTAAGGGAGCTATGGTGCTTTTGGAGGCGGAGCATATGTGCATGACCATGCGCGGTGTGAAGAAGCCGGGAAGCAAGACCGTGAGCATTGCAACCAGAGGCGTGTTTGAAGACAATCAGGCATTGCAGCAACAGTTTTTCCATATGTTACAGTCAAGGTGAGTTTATGGAACGAGTGGATAAAATATTAAATCACGATTTGTTTTTGGAGAATCTTGAGAAAAACAGGCAGGCAGAAGCGGACAGACGCTTCTGCCGTCATAATATGGTGCACTTTTTGGATGTGGCGAGAATTGCGAGGATTATGAAGCTGGAAGAAGAGCTGGACATAGACAATGATATTATTTATGCGGCGGCACTGCTTCATGATATCGGAAAACACAGGCAATATGCGGAAGGGATTCCTCATGAGAAGGCAAGTGCTGAGATTGCACCGGTGATTTTAAAGGAATGTGGTTTTGATGATAAAGAAACAGGTGTTATTATTGAGGCGATTTTAAATCACCGCAATAAAGAAGTGGCTAAGGACCGGGATTTGAACGGACTTTTGTACCGTGCGGACAAGGCTAGCCGCGCCTGCTTTGCCTGCGAAGCAGAGGATGAGTGCAACTGGAGCAGGGAAAAGAAAAATTTACATTTGAAATATTAACTGCGATGGGCGAAGATTCATTGTGGCATTTAAAATAGTTGTATGGTGACTTTGGAAGGAGAGGATGAGGAGTTAATGAAAATCGGTAACAGAGAATTTCATACAAAGGAGCATACCTATGTGATGGGTATTCTGAATGTGACTCCGGATTCCTTTTCGGACGGAGGCTGTTGGAAGGAAAAAGATAGGGCGCTAAAGCATGTGGAGCAGATGATTTCTGAAGGCATGGATATTCTGGATATAGGCGGCGAATCCACCAGACCCGGGTATACCCGGATTTCTCCTGAGGAAGAAATCGAACGTGTGGTGCCAGTGATTGAAGAAGTCAAGGCGCATTTCGATATACCGGTTTCCCTGGATACCTACAAGAGCAGAGTGGCGCAGGCAGGTATTGCAGCCGGTGTTGATATGATAAACGATATCTGGGGATTGAAAGCTGACAGAGACATGGCAGAGGTAATCGCAAAAAGCAATCGACCTTGTTGTCTGATGCATAACCGTAAGGAAGCTGACTACAGAAGCTTTCCGGAGGATGTGAAGGAAGATTTGGCAGAAACCATCCGCCTTGCAAAAAAAGCAGGTATTGCAGAGGATAAGATAATATTGGATCCCGGTGTGGGCTTTGGGAAGACCTATGAACAGAATCTTCAAATTATCAATTGTCTGGAGGAACTGAAGGTATTTGGTTATCCCTTGCTTTTAGGTTGCAGCCGCAAATCCGTTATCGGTCTGACATTGGATTTGCCGGTTTCGGAGAGAGAAGAAGGAACTCTTGCAACTACTGTGCTGGCAGTTACAAAGGGCTGTAGCTTTGTGCGTGTGCATGATGTAGAGAAAAACGTGCGCGCCATCCGCATGACGGAGGCGATACTAGGAAGCTGATGATGAGTGTACCATTTGCAGGGGAGTTCCCGCAAGGCAATGCACGCTACTAGAATTCTTGGAAGGAATAAGACAATGGACGAGATTCGGATTGATAATTTAGAGGTATATGCCTATCACGGTGTTTACCCGGAAGAGAACAAGGAGGGACAGCCCTTTTATATCAATGCTGTTCTTTATACGGATACCGCAGAAGCAGGAAGGAAGGATGATTTGACACTGTCCACCAACTACGGTGAGGTGTGCCATTTTATCAATGACTGGATGGAGGCGCATACCTGTAAGCTGATTGAGACGGTAGCTGAAAAAATGGCAGAAGAGATTTTGTTAAAGTTTGATTTAATAAAAGCTGTTGATTTGGAAATCAGAAAGCCGGAAGCCCCTGTAGGTCTACCATTTGATAGTGTTTCCGTAAAGATTCACAGAGGCTGGCATCAGGTGTATCTGTCCGTGGGTTCCAACATGGGAAATAAAGAAAAGTATATAGAAGGTGCCATTGATGCTTTAAAAGCCATGCCGCAGAATAAGGATATCAAAGTATCGGAATTATTCACCACAAAGCCCTACGGCGGTGTGGAGCAGGAGGATTTCTTAAACGGCGCCATTGCACTGAAAACGTTATTATCCCCCAAGGACCTCCTCGTTAAGCTTCACGAGATAGAAGCAGCAGCTGACAGAAAGCGAGAGCTCCGCTGGGGACCCCGCACACTTGACTTAGATATCATCTTTTATGATAAGCTGGTATATGAGGATGAGGAGTTAATCATTCCTCATGTGGACATGGAAAACCGTTATTTTGTATTAAAACCGTTGAGCGAACTGGCTCCCAACTACAGACATCCAATTCTGAACAGAACGGTGTCACAGCTGTTGACCGTGGTAGAGAATTAGGCAAAATACATAAACTTGAATTTTCGTTTTCTTTTAGGAGATATTAATTGATATTTTTTGTTATGTGGTATATACTAAGTATATACCGTGCGTAAGGAGGTTTTTATATGCAAGCACAAGTAAAAGAATGGGGAAATAGTCAAGGAATCAGATTGCCAAAAGAGGTGTTGAAAAGTGCAGGGATTGAATTAAATGAGTTTTTAGATGTCACAGTAACTAATGGTGTAATTACTTTAATGAAACCTTTTCGTCATAAAACATTGGAGGAAAGAGCAGCTGAGTTTGATGGAAAGTTAATGCTTGATGGTGAATATGATTGGGGTGAACCTGTCGGAAGAGAGGTGTGGTAATGGAAATACTGCATCAAGGAGATATTCTTAAAATTGAAAGAATAAAACATCCTGTATTGGTAGTTAGTAAGGATTTTTTTAATACCAGTGGTGAAGTAATCGGATGTCCTGTTATTAGAGATTCTATTCCCGGGCCACTTCATATATGGATGGCTACGGAAGATAATGAAGGTTATATACAATGTGAAAAACTGGCATTGTTAGATTTGTCGGTTCGCGGATACAAGAAAGTGGATAGATTGCCAATTTCAGATATGATTAACGTATCTGATGCTATCCAGGGAATTTTTGAATACATTTGATAAGAAGACTCACAAGCGTCAGCTTGTGAGTCTGTCGGTATCGCAGTGCAATAGAGAAGAAACTTTGAAGTTGTAGGTGAGTGGATATGAAAAAATTATATATAATCGGCGGA
>SVFG01000051.1 GCA_015056975.1 Lachnospiraceae bacterium
ATCCGCAGCAGCAGACGAAATTCATCAATTGTTTGTACCGGACAGATGGGGCAGCTTTGCGGATGTACTGCTGGATACCTGTGGAGGAGCATTCGGCGTACTGATATGTGTATTTGCCGAGAGAATATATCATAAGATAAGACGCAGAGGGTAGATATCCGCTGCGTCTTTGTATGCTGCGCGAAGGGCGTGGAAGGTGGGAAGGGGTACCATGGTACAAGCAGCGCATTCTGAGCACGCCGGTCCTAAATCGTCGCTCGGCAGCGACGATTCTGAGAGAATCGCTTCGCAATTCTCCCTAATGTACACTACATATTCGCACATAGCGGGAGCGTGCCTGCGGATACCATGGTACCCCTTCCCACCTTCCACGCCCTTGATGGAATTTAAATATGAAAGTATTAACTGCGCTCGTAAATAGTGTATCCTTTACTGCCCAGAATATCCTTAGCCCGTGCAATAGACTGCTCCTCATAAAATTCAATACGCAGTACACCGCCTTCGTATTCACGATTATGAAGAATTCCGATGTTTTTAATGCTGATCTGATTTAACGCCAGTATAGTGGCAATGGCAGCAAGTGCACCGGGTTCATCCGCAATGTCAATGGTGATGGAGTAGGAGCGTTTGATGGGACCGCTGGAGGCATCAATAAAGGAATCTCTGTAAATTCGGGCAGAGTCAAACAATTCAAACAGCTCATCCCCCTTTTGGTTATCCAAATCATTTTTTATATTTTCCAATGACTGTATATAGTCAGACAACAGTGTTTTGATGTTATCTGTGTTGGTAAGACAAATCTGCTGCCACATGGTAGCAGAAGAGGAGGCGATACGTGTGATGTCTTTAAAGCCTCCGGCAGCAATCATTTTCATAATGCCTTCGGAAGAATCGCTGTCCTTTACCAGATTAACTAAGGATGCAGCGATTACATGAGGAAGATGACTGACTGCAGCTGTTACATAATCATGTTGCTCGTAGCTAAGTATCAGAGGAAGCGCTCCGATTGCAGATACCAGCTCCTTATATGCTTCTATTTTTTCCGTGGCAACAGAATCTGTTGGAGTTAGAATATAGTAGGCATTCTGTAGAAGCATTGCCTTTGAGTTTACATAGCCGACACGCTCGCTTCCGGCCATGGGATGACCGCCGATAAAACGGTCTTCAAGACCGGCTTCCCTTACGGTGGCGTGAATATCGGATTTTACGCTTCCCACATCAGTGAGAAGGCACTTTTTGGAGATGATATTTTGCACCGCAAATAAATTAGCATCATTTTTCTGAACGGGAGCGCATAAAAAAAGATAGTCACAGTCTGAAAAGCTTGTATCGATAGAAGATGTAATCACATCTGCAGTCCCGTCCTCTTTAGCAAGCTTAAGTGTGTCAGGATTAATGTCATAAGCGATAATAACTGCTCCGGGTATATTTTCTTTGATGGCTTTGGCGATGGAACCGCCAATCAGTCCCAGACCGATAAAGCCGAAGGTAAGGTTTTCCATGGGATTCTCCTACGAATTAGTTTTTATACTTCTCCACTATAACAGTTTAAAGCGCGAAAGTCAAGCGTCGATTAAAATATTCTAAATACAACAAATTATATATTGAATAAACACAATAAACGCATAAAAAATTATAAATATTTACAACAATTACTTGTAAATTGAATAAATATTTAGTAAAATATACATATGGGATTTCATAGAATCCTAAACAGTAAGAAATCGGAGGAGAGGCATATGAACGTTTATACAACTGACAAGATTCGCAACGTAGTACTGTTAGGACATGGTGGAAGCGGCAAGACAAGTCTTGCGGAGGCTATGGCATATTTATCAGGAATTACATCCAGGATGGGTAAGGTTTCTGACGGTAATACCGTAAGTGATTACAGCAAGGAGGAGCAGAAGAGACAGTTTTCCATCAATACCTCTGTGATTCCCATTGAGTGGGACGGAGTAAAGATTAATATTTTGGATACTCCCGGTTATTTTGATTTTGTTGGTGAAGTGGAGGAGGCAGTCAGCGCAGCCGGTGCTGCCATTATCGTAGTAAACGGTAAAGCAGGTATAGAAGTGGGTACCTTGAAGGCATGGGAGCTTTGTGAAAAGTATAAGCTTCCCAGAATCGTATATGTGTCCAATATGGATGTGGACAATGCATCCTTCAGACAGGTTGTGGAGGATATGACCAATCTGTTCGGAAAGAAGATGGCTCCGTTCAATCTGCCTATCCGTGAGGATGAGAAATTTGTGGGATATGTAAATGTTGTTTCCGAGACAGGTAACCGCTGGCAGGGCAAGGAGGTTGTTTCCTGTGAGATTCCTGAGTACAATAAGGCGAATTTACAGATTTGCCGTGATACACTGATGGAAGCTGTTGCTGAGACCAGTGAGGAGATGATGGAGAGATATTTTGGCGGCGAGACTTTCTCTGAGGCAGAAATCAGAGCGGCACTTCGCACCAATGTATGTGATTGCAGTATTTTCCCTATGACCATGGGTTCTAATACTCTTTGTCAGGGTGTTTATACTTTGCTTGATGATATTGTGAAGTATATGCCCAGTCCTGAGAACCGTGAGGTGAAGGGTATCAATATGAAGACCAGCGAAATGTATCATGCAGATTATGATTTCTCCAAGGCAAAATCTGCTTATATCTGGAAGACCATTGTGGATCCGTTTATTGGCAAGTATTCCCTGATCAAGGTAAACTCCGGTGTTCTTAAGGCGGATGATTTGATTTACAATGTGGACAGAGATATTGAAGAGAAAATCGGTAAGATTTATGTGCTGCAGGGCAATAAGCCTATTGAAGTAAGTGAATTGCATGCAGGTGATATCGGCGCACTAGCTAAGCTTACTGCTGCAAGAACCGGTAACAGCTTATCTACCAAGGCAACCACTATTAAGTTTGGTAAGTTTGAGATTTCCACACCTTATACATACATGCGCTATAAGCCCAAGAATAAGGCTGATGTGGATAAGATTTCCCAGGCATTACAGAAGATTACTCATGAGGACCAGACTGTTAAGGTTGTCAATGATTCTGAGAACAGACAGCTTCTGTTATACGGAATGGGTGACCAACATCTGGAAATCATTGTAAGCCGTCTGCTGAATGAGTACAAGGTAGAAGTGGAACTGACAACTCCCAAGATTGCTTACAAGGAAACTATTAAGAAAACCTCTGATGTAGAGTATAAGTATAAGAAACAGTCCGGCGGACACGGTCAGTACGGTCATGTTAAGATGCGTTTTATGCCTGCATCCGACCCCGAAGTACAGTATGAGTTTGAACAGGAAGTAGTAGGCGGTGCAGTTCCCAAGAACTTTTTCCCTGCTGTAGAAAAGGGTATTCAGGATTCCGTGGTGAAGGGTCCCTTGGCTGCATATCCTGTTGTGGGTGTAAAGGCTGTGTTGTATGATGGTTCTTACCATCCCGTAGACTCCTCCGAAATGGCGTTTAAGACGGCAGCTATTCAAGCTTTCAAGAAAGGCTTTATGGAGGCGCATCCCGTACTGCTTGAGCCCATTATGTCCCTGAAGGTAACTGTTCCCGATTCTTACACCGGCGATATTATGGGTGATTTAAACAAGAGAAGAGGCCGTGTGCTTGGTATGAATCCCATTCAGGGCGGCAAGCAGATTATTGAGGCAGACATTCCTATGAGCGGATTGTTCGGTTACTGTACAGACCTTCGCTCCATGACCGGCGGCCGAGGCGAGTATATGTATGAATTTGCAAGATATGAGCAGGCACCCTCCGATGTACAGGAGAAGGAAGTGGCTGCAAGAGCAGCGAAGGTTGCTGAAAATAATGTAGAGGATTAATTTCATACACAATGAGGAGCTTTTGCTTGAGCAAAGGCTCCTTTTTTTGATTTAACACTTGACATCGCAAGGAGAAACAGTTAGTCTAATTTTAGTGCTTTTATAAGGAGAAAAATAAGATGGCAGAACAATATAATCCAAAAGAAATTGAGAAAAAATGGCAAAAATTCTGGGAGGAGAATGAAACCTTTAAGACAGATGTCTGGGATTTCAGTAAGCCTAAGTATTATGCGCTTGATATGTTCCCTTATCCTTCAGGAGTAGGTCTTCATGCAGGTCATCCAGAAGGCTATACCGCTACGGATATTATGTCCCGTATGAAGCGTATGCAGGGTTACAATGTACTTCATCCTATGGGATACGATTCCTTTGGTCTGCCCGCAGAGCAGTATGCGGTATCCACCGGTAATCATCCCAATGGATTTACCGAGCAGAATATTGAGACCTTTTCCAAGCAGCTTAAGGAGCTTGGTTTTGACTATGACTGGTCTAAGATGGTAGCTACCAGTGACCCTAAGTTCTATAAATGGACACAGTGGATTTTTAAGCAGCTGTTCTTAGACGGCTATGCTAAGTATATCGATATGCCCGTAAACTGGTGCGAAGAGCTTGGAACCGTGCTTTCCAATGATGAGGTTATTGACGGCAAGTCTGAGCGTGGCGGTTATCCCGTAATCCGTAAAAACATGAAGCAGTGGGTTATCAATCAGCCTGCGTTTGCTGAGAAATTGTTGGAAGGATTAGAGGAAATTGATTGGCCTGAATCCACCAAGGATACCCAGAGACACTGGATTGGAAAGTCTGAGGGCGTTGAGGTTGATTTTGAAATTGTAGGCGGCGGTAAATTCTCTATTTACACTACCTGTATTGAGACCATTTACGGTATTACCTTTATGGTACTTGCTCCGGACGGACAGATTGTGAAGGACTTGATGCCCCGCATTGAGAATAAAGAGGAAGTACAGGCATATATTGATGAGACCTTAAAGAAGAATGATATGGACCGTACAGAGCTTAACAAGACCAAGTCCGGCTGTATCCTGAAGGGCATTTATGCAATCAATCCCGTAAACGGCAAGGAGGTTCCTCTGTTTATCGGTGATTTCGTACTTGCAAGCTATGGTACAGGTGCGGTTATGGCGGTTCCTTCCCATGACCAGAGAGACTTTGAGTACGCGCAGGTACACAATATTCCCATGATTCAGGTTATCGATGGCGGTGATGTAAGCGAGAAGGCATTTGAGAAGGGTGAGTACCTTGGAAAGGGCTGTAAGCTTATCAATTCCGAAGAGTTTACCGGACTTACCGTGGAAGAGGCAAAGGAAGCCATCACCGAGAAGCTGAGCAAAATGGGTGTTGCAAGAAAGACCGTAAATTATCATTTCCGTGAGTGGATTTTCGCACGCCAGAGATACTGGGGTGAGCCTGTTCCTGTTGTTTATACGGAGGATGGCGAGATTGTGACACTCCCTGATGAAGAACTGCCTTTGATTTTGCCTGAGCTTGAGGATTACAAGGGCAAAAACGGTAAGGCGCCTCTTGAAAATGCTATAGAATGGAAGCAGTATGACAAGAATGGTATCAAGGGTGTACGCGAGACCTCAACCATGCCCGGAAGTGCCGGCTCCAGCTGGTATTTCTTAAGATATATTGATCCTAACAATGAGGAAGAATTTGCAAACCAGGAGCTTTTGAAGCACTGGATGCCTGTTGACTTATATATCGGAGGACCTGAGCATTCCGTAGGACATTTGATGTACTCCAGAATCTGGAACAGATATCTCTATGATAAGGGCTTATCTCCTGTGAAGGAGCCCTTCAAGAAGTTGGTACATCAGGGTATGATTCTGGGCTCCAACGGTATTAAGATGGGTAAGCGTTTCCCTGAATTTGTGGTAAATCCCAGTGATATCGTAAGAGACTTCGGCGCAGATACCTTGAGACTTTATGAGATGTTTATGGGACCTTTGGAGGTTTCCAAGCCTTGGAGCCAGCAGGGTGTAGAGGGCGCGAGAAAGTTCATCAACCGCGTATGGAACTTTATGACTAATGCGGAGAATATTTCCGATGAGACCAAGGATGAGCTTAAAAAGGTTTATCACCAGACCGTAAAGAAGGTGACAAGTGACTTTGAACAGCTCGGCTTCAATACCGCAATCAGCCAGATGATGATTTTTATCAATGCAGTGTATAAGGCAGGTAAGTGCCCTAAGGAATATGCAGAAGGCTTTATCAAGATGTTCTCCTGTATCTGTCCTCATGTGGGAGAGGAGATGTGGAGTATCTTAGGTCATGATGACACCATTGCATATGAGAGCTGGCCTACCTACGATGAGAATGCAATCAAGGATGATGTGGTTACCATCGGTGTACAGATTAACGGTAAGATGCGTGGCACTGTAGAGCTTTCCGTAGATGAGGAGAGCGATTCTGCAATTGCTAAGGCAAAGGAACTTCCCACTGTGCAGAAGGCACTGGAAGGCATGAATATCGTTAAGGAAATCTACATCAAGGGTAAGATTATCAATATTGTAGCAAAACCCCAATAAATGAAAAGGAACCTCCCGTCATGTGATATGTCGGGAGGTTTTGTATTATGATAACCGCTTATTTATGTGATTCCCTGCTTTTACTCAATATCTTATCAATTTGAGAAAGCTCCTCAGGTGTACTGTGTTTTTTAATAGCAGTAATCGCAGCATTCATTTCCATAGGAGTAAAGCTCAAGTGTTCGGCCTTGGCCTTTTTCATCATAGGCATGAGGAGGGGCATTAACTCTTTTTGACTTTTTCCTTGTGTGTCTGCAAACATTTTTTCCAGGAAGGCGAGCTTCTTTGGAGAAATGTTTTTTACCAGTTCGTCCTCCATCCAGGCAGGCTTATTAGATGTTGTCATAATAATTCTCACTTTCTATAGATTCTTAAATAGTTCGGAAAATTGTGATATATCCATACCGGAAAGTCCTGATAAAAAGTCAAAACCACCGCCGGACTCACCATTCATATCTCCGAAGGGCGCGCCCTCGGGGAACATCTCCTGCATCATTTGTACCATCTGCATCATTTCCTGCATTTTGTCGAAATTTTCCATCATTGAACGCATTTGTAAAAGCTTTTCCTGTTCGGAAGGTCCGCAAAAGGGTAGAATCTCAGTACATAACTTTGAGATATCAAATGTATTTTCTGTATCAAAGCCGCAAAGAGAGGTATCCGGATAATTTTGAAAAAAAGTTAGCGTATATTGTAATTCCATGAATTTTATGTATATTGCGAGTGTTTTTTGTGTGGAGGGAGCCATGTAGGATAAAAGGATTTTTAAAATTTGAATCCGGTTTGTTGTAAAAAGGTTATCAAATGCCATGACCTTTTTTAGTTGTGTCTCATCCATGAACAGCCTCCTCATTTGGGTTTCCTTTTCTATCCTATGTGTGATATTGCTTGTATATGCTTAGTTTGCATCTTGAAAAACAGGCTCCCGAAGGAGCCTGAAGTGTTGATTAGCAGCAACCGTTGTTGTTACCGCCGCAGAAGCAGGAGATAAGAAGGATCCAGATTAACCAGTCACAGCAGCTGTTGTTATTTCCACAGCCGTTGTTTCCGCCAAGGATACCATTGCCGCAGCCGTTGTTGTTGCCGCATCCGCCACAGCAGAAGAGCAAAAGGATAATCCAGATGCAGCTACCGCCGAAACCATTATTAGAAACGTTAGAATTGTTGCAGCTGTTGCAGCCGCAGTTTGTAGCAGTTAAATCACTCATTATTTAAGAGCCTCCGATATTTGTTTTACGCTTTATTCTATGCAGTACGGCATGTCAATGTTTCGTGATTATTTTAAATACTTTTTGCACAATATATGGACAAAATGCTTGCATAAATTTCAAGATATAGTAAAATAAGAGTATAGTATGTTTATTGTGCCATATTATGCGATTTGGACTAAGGTAGATTTTATGAAGAATGGTAAGTTTGAAGTAGAAGGCAGACAGTTCCGTACGCAGACGGATTATCAGCGTGCACTTAGGGACAAGAAGCTGATAGATACACTACGGAAGGAAACGGTCTCTTACAATACAGAAAAGTTAATACAGCTTGTAGGAAAGCTTAAGAGTACAAAGAGTCCTTTTTTGACCGTTTTGGGACAGGATTACATAGAGGAACTGGAAAGCCGCATCCGCGGAAATAGAATAAATACAGCAGAGTCTCGGGATGCGAAGCTGGATGCAATAGCGAGGGAGCAACTGAAAAAGAAGGAAAAACGCAGACGCCTTATGATTTTGATTTGCAGTTTGCTTGGGGTGGCGTGTCTTGGTTATTTTGTCGTTTATTCCTATAGTGATTTTAAGATTCGAAAACAGAATGAAGCACTGAGCCGGTTGAAAGAAAAACCGGTTGTGACAAACCCTGTAAATAGTATTTCCGGTGAGCAGGAAACGGTTCATGTGAATCTTGATGGACCCAAACCTGAAAAAGAAGTACTGGATGAATATAAAAATTTATTAATTAAGCATAAAAGACTAATCGGATGGCTAAAAATTGACGATACAAATATTGACTATCCGGTAATGCAGACATCTGACAATGAGTATTATCAAAATCATAATCTGAATCAGGAATATGACAAGAACGGTTCCATATTCATGGATAAGGATTGTGATGTGATAGAGCCGAGCACCAATTATATACTTTACGGGCATCATATGAAGAGCGGGCGTATGTTTGGCTCATTGGATAATTATGAATCCGAAAAGTTTTATAAGGAGCATAAATATATTCAATTTGATACCATTTATGAAAAAGGTCTTTATCAAGTGATGTATGTATTCCGTTCCAGGGTCTACAATGAGGATGATGTAGTATTTAAATACTATCAGTTTATAGATGCAAACAGTGAACAGGAATTTGATTCTTATATGCAGGAGATGGCAGATATGGCGTTGTATAACACCGGAGTAACTGCTGTGTATGGGGATCGGCTTTTGACGTTATCTACCTGTGATTATCAGGAAAAGGACGGAAGATTTGTAGTGGTTGCCAAGAGGGTTGAAGCAAAGGAGTAAGTGACATGGCAAATACTGTTAAGAAAAAGAATTTCAGATTGAAGAAAAGGGTACGGAAGACATTTGGTGCTTTGTTTTTGGCGTCGGCAATCGGTGTTGCGTCAATACCGGTAGATAACTTAAAGGCACAGGATCCCGGCTCCGTAAGGCCTCTTAAGGTCACTGTTGATATCGAAAATTGCAGAATTCCAATTGTTGAGGAAGATGAGACTATATATACAACAGGTGACGGTAAGTTCCAGTTTGCCTATGTGAGCACAAATGATGCTGCAGCAAGTAACAAAGTTGCAGTTATCCTGGGCTATGAC
This sequence comes from Lachnospiraceae bacterium, assembly GCA_015056975.1. Taxonomy (GTDB): domain Bacteria; phylum Bacillota; class Clostridia; order Lachnospirales; family Lachnospiraceae; genus Acetatifactor. The sequence goes on from SVFG01000051.1 coordinate 9,198, forward strand.
GGAGGACGTCTGGAGGGTGGTATTCTTACCATTCCGGATACGGTAGATGCGTATCTTAAGTACTCTGAAAACCTGGGTACCACTTATGGATATTGTGCGGTAGGTAAAAGCGGTAATTTCCTGTTCTATGAAGTAATTACCGAGAAGACTGATGAGTGGGGCAATGTTATTACAGAGGATGATTTGGATAAGCCTGTCCTTGATGAAGAGGGCAATCCCACCACTGACCCTATTACGGGTGAAATTGTATATGAACAGAAGCCTGTTTTGACGAAGCAGTACAAGCCCTGTTATTACAACGATTACTCCAAGTGGAGTGATTTGGAGGTAGATGAATTCTACTATCCGATTGTCTCAAATCCAGGAACGGGTGAAGAAACCGTTACATACAACAAGACAGAAGATTCAACGGTACAGCGTATTCAGGCTGCATCCGTTGTATATATCGGAAACCAGTGTCTTCTTGCGGGAACAGGCAGTGATGCGGGTACATGGACCATTAAACCCAAGGATGAAGGCGGACATGTTGACACTCCCGAAGAAGGTATCTTCAGAGGTGAAAAGGCAGGTAATATCGAGACCCTGCATGTTGGTAAAAACCTGAGCGGTATCGGTAATTATGCGTTCTACGGATGTACCAACCTTTCCAGTATCAAATTGGAAAATGGTCTGGATACCATCGGAAATTTTGCATTTGCAAGCTGTGTCAACTTAGAGAAGGTTGACGTGGAGATTACGGCGATGATTACCACAATCGGTGATCATGCATTTTATAACTGCCGTGCGTTAAAGAGCTTTACCAATCCCAGACAGGTGGCTTCCATCGGTGACTCTGCTTTTGAGGGATGTACGAGATTAGAGGAAGTTGAGCTTTGTGGTTTGGGAAAGAACGTTCAGCTTAGTAAGCTTGGTCATGATGTGTTTAAGAATTGTTCCAGCCTGAAGGCTGTTGTGCTCCCTGACAGCTATGAAGAGAGCAATCTGGATATCAGTATGTGGGAGGGTTGTACCTCATTGCAGCACATTACCGCCAACAACGGTAAAGTGAATTTTGTAGAGGACCCGGCAGGAGAATTCGGCTTTGCCGAATTCATACAGACAGTTCCGTCAACCTTCTATTTTGAGGGTATGAAAAACTCACCGCTGTATGAATCCGCAACATCCAGATCCATGGCTTTCAGATATCTGAATGAGGATGTCTATGAAATTACCATTGAAAGCAATGGTAAGAAGGCAGTATATCAGGTAAATTCTTCCAATGAATTGATTTACTGTGATATTTCATCAGGAATTGCTGAAGTAGAGATTCCTGCCACAATCGGACCTTATAATATTACATCTATCTGGTCCACCAGTTTCCAGGGAAGCTGTTCTCTGGAGAAAATTGTGATTCCTTCTTCTATCAGAACCATTGAGAAGGAGGCATTCAGAGGCTGTCATAACTTAAAGACAGTTATTTTCAGTGAACCTGTAAATATAACCTCAATCGGAACAAATGCATTCCAGACACAGGACGTTTTTGAACATAAGTCAAATTGCCCGCACACTGCATTAGAAAAAACACCTACCCTGCAGTTTGTAGGCCCGATTTCTTATTCCTGTGTTCCGTTTAATTATGCAATGGATCCCAACAGTAATATCAATGTGGGTACGCAGGTACGCTCATACATAACGTATTACAGCTCCTGGCCACAGAATCTGCAGGTGAAATATAATCCCGATACGGATAAAAATGAGTTGATTAATTATCCTACATTCAGAGAATTGCAGGATGTTGTAAATATTACTACACAGCAGGCTGCTTTGGAGAAGTATCCGTATATGACAAGTACCAACTGGGAAGAGTTGATTGAAGCTGCACAGGAAGCAGTGAGAAAGAATTCGGACCCGGCACTTGTTAAGACAATGACCGACTATGAGAAGGAAATAATCAATGCGACATTAAATATTGTTCTTCCTGAGGGTATTGAAGCAATTCAAAAGGGACTGTTTACAACAAAGGAATTGGATCCGTCCGAGCCCTCTGTGGATAAGACCATTACAGCGTACAGTCTGGTGGAAGTAGCACCTGAGAGCTTTAAGGATTGCAAGAATTTGGTGTCCATTGACTTGGCGGATGCCACAACTTCAATAGGTGACCATGCATTTGAAAACTGCAATAAGCTGGTGGATGTATATCTTCCCAAGACAGTTCAGAAAATCGGACTTCGCCCGTTTGCAAATTGCAGCAGCCTGAGTGATATTGCATTCTCAGGTAATCCGAAATATGCATGCTCCAATTCCATTATTTTTGAATTGGATTCCGAGGGTAATAAATATAAGATTATTGAATATTTACAGGGAAGAGAAAGTGGTGTAGTTACATCGGATGAGTTGACTGGTGTAAAAGAAATTGCTGAAGAAGCATTTATGGAGACACAGGTAAGCTCTGTAGATTTGAGAGAGACGTTGATTGAAGATATTTCTGCATATTCCTTTGCAGAGACACCGAACCTGTTCGCTGTATATATTCCGGAGTCTTGGAAAACAATTACAGACGGTTCCTTTGCAAACAGTAAATTGCAATATATCGAGATTCCCGGTAACTTGGGATTTATCGGAAATGATGCGTTTACCAATCGTGTTCCCGCGTTGACCTTCAATTGTGAGGAAGGTAGTAGCGCAAAGAATTATGCGGATAAGAATGGTATTAAGACAACCTCAATGCCGATAATTATTTACTATACGGTAAGATTCTGGGACTATGATAACACGCTTTTGGATACGCAGGAGGTACTTGCCGGTGAAGATGCGATTCCGCCTGAAGTACCCGGAAGAGAAGGCTATATTCACACCGGATGGGCACCTGAGCATACGGCTATTGACCGTGACATAGATATTACTGCGCAGTACGAGGCAGAGCATCCGGATGCTCACAAGCTGAAGGTTACATTCCTCGATCATGATGATACAGAGATAAAGACTATTTTGGTAAAACCCGGTGAGGATGCGGAGCCTCCGATTGATCCGGTAAGGGAAGGCTATCGTTTTATCGGCTGGAGACCTGCACTTACCAATATTACCGAGGATACTGTTATCTATGCCCAGTACGAGAAGATGGATTCCACTGAGTGGTATCATACCGTACGTTTCCTTGATTATGATGATAAGGAATTAAAGGTTACCTTGGTAGAACCGGGTAAGGATGCAGAGCTACCGCTTGATCCTACAAGAGATGGTTATCGCTTTGTCGGCTGGAGACCTGCAGTGACTAATGTGCAGGAAGACATTACAACGTATGCACAATACGAAAAGATGGATTCCACCGAATTTTTGCATACTGTTACCTTCCTTGATTATGATGATAAGGAATTAAAGGTTACACAGGTAGGACCGGGTGAAGATGCAGAGGCTCCTGTAGATCCCGTCAGAGCCGGTTACCGTTTTACCGGCTGGAGACCTGCTATAACCAATGTGCAGGAAGATATTGTGACTTATGCGCAATATGAAAAGATTGACTCTACAGAGACCCAGATGACGGTTCGTTTCATTGATTATGATGATACGGTTCTGTACACGCAGAAGGTAATCTATGGAGCAGATGCCATTGTACCGAAGGATCCTTCCAGAGAGGGATATAGATTTACCGGTTGGAGACCGGCGATTACAGGTGTTACAAAGGATTTGGATACCTATGCCCAGTACGAGAAGATAGTACCCGGCGATGATGGCAGCAATGGCGGTAATGGTGGAAATAACGGAACCGGTGGAGATAACATCCAGAATGTTACGAAGATGTTTACTCTTACGGTAAGAAGCGGAAGCGGTTCCGGTAGCTATGCAGCCGGTACACAGCCGATTATTATTGCAAACGATCCCGCCGAAGGTCAGGAATTCAGTCATTGGACTATTTCTCCGGAAAGTGCAAAGATTGCCAGCCTTGTTTTGACTGCAACTGTTGTAACAATGCCGGAGGGTGACGTTACGGTAACAGCGCACTACAAGACAAAGACAAATACAGATAACAATAATAACAATAGTAACAATAATAACAATAATAAGCCCAACAATTCCGGTACCATAAGTAACGGAACAACGGTTGTTATCGATAAGAACGGATTGTCTAATACCGGTGTGGTTAGTGCAACTGTAAATGGTTCTTCCGATAACTTCACCATTAAGATTTCCAACAGTACGGAAGCGGCAGAAGCAGCAGTCAGAGCATTGAAGGCTGAATTCGGTAACTTGGATGGCATTAAGTATTTCCCTATGGATATCAGCTTATATGATTCAAAGGGAAAGAATAAAATTACTGATACGACCGGATTGGAGATAACAGTAACGATACCACTGCCGGATTCCATGATTAAATACGCCGGTAATAATAAAGTGGCAGGTATTGTGGAGAGCCGTCTGGATAAGATGAATGCAAAGTTCACTACAATATCAGGTGTAGCATGTATTACCTTTAAAGCAGAGCATTTTTCACCGTATGTCATTTATGTGGATACGAATAATCTTACGGCAAGCGGTGTGCGGGATGAGACACCAAAGACAGGTGACGGTATTCATCCAAAGTGGTTTTTATCCATTGGTCTGGCGTGTGTATCCATTGTACTGTTTATGAAAAAGGATAAACGTAAATTACAAAAAGTCAAAGCTTAGAGAAAGCCGGGAATGATATGAAGGGAAACAAAAGACTGTTGGGTGTTCTGATGATATTGGGAGCGCTCATTATCATGCAACTTCCCGTGAAGGAGGCAGATGCATCAACATCTGCTTCTCCTTTTAAGATGGAAGGAACTAAATTAGTCAAGTATAGAGGCACGGAGAAAACCGTGTCTATTCCCGCTACGGTTGAAGTGATTGGTAAAAGTGCTTTTGAGGATAAGGATACTGTAGAAGTTGTTGTTATTCCCGCGTCTGTTAAAAGAGTTGAAGCTTATGCATTTTGGGGATGTGATAATCTTGAGAAAGTCATTATCGGAACCGGTTTGACAGAAATCGGTGATTATGTGTTTTCCAATTGTGTCGGCTTAACAGATATTACCATTCCGACAAATATTCGAAGAATTGGAATCCAGGCGTTTTCGGATTGTGTTAATTTGAAAGAAATAACCATTCCTTTTCAGGTGACGGATATTCATGAAACTGCATTTGACGGATGTACCAGATTGGTGATTGATTGTGAACGCGGAACCTATGCAGATGAATATGCGCAGTTATTTTATGAAAGACAAAAGGAAATGGCTGAATACGAGGATGTACCGGAATACAGCGGTGAAATCACTGTGCCACAGGTAACAGCGACACCCGAGCCTCAGTACACACCGGACCCGGAATTGGAAAAGAATCTGTTGGGCAGTACCTATATTGTAGATAATCAGGCTGTAGTTTTTTTGGATAATCAGGAACCGATTGTATATGGTACGGAAGCCACAAAAGAACCGACGCAGGAGGGTGAGGATAATCAGGAAAACAATTCTGATATTGAAGTAACTCCTGAAACGGTTAAGCTTAAGAAATATACTGTTGTCGATGGCTTGATTATTGCGGACCAGGCATATTATAAGAATAAAAAAATTAAGGATATGGTTCTTCCCGCAGGAATAACGGAAATCGGAGAGTTTTCCTTTGCAAGAAGCTCGTTGGAAAGCATAAAGATACCGGATACGCTGGAGACGATTCATTACGGTGCTTTCTATTATTGCGATAAGCTTACGAAAGTAGAATTGCCTTCCGGTATCAAGAATGTGGAACCGAATGCTTTTGAGCATACGGCGTGGGTAGAACAGTTTATGTCCGGAATGAACGAGGGTGACAATGATTTCTTAATCAGCAACGGAGTGTTGGTTGCATACAGAGGAAATAAGAGTAAAGTTGTTGTACCTGAGGGGGTAAGAGTGATTGCTGCGGAAGTCTTCAAAGATCATTCGGAGATTGTTTCACTTGAATTGCCGAAGAGTCTTGAAGTGATTGGCGAAGCCGCATTTGAAGATTGTAATCAATTAGAAAAGCTTAGTATCGGAAAAAATGTTGCGAAGATTAAAGACAGAGCCTTTGCGAATTGTAATATTTCCAAATTCAGAATCCCTAAAAGCGTAACAGAGCTCGGTATAAAGGCGTTTGATGACACAGCGAAGATAAGCTATGAGGGCTCCATACCGGAAAGAACATATGAAGCAACAGCGCAGAGACTGTCAAATGAAACTTTTCGGACGCTCGGTAAGCTTACGGGAGAGCCGGGCGTAACCGTTCAGGGAATAAATAGGGCATATGCTGTACTTGCAGGTGCAAAGCGCGGATATACCCTGAATGTTAATGCGACAGAAGACAGGAAAGTATTCGAGCAGGCATTCAGACGTAATTTGAATGCTGTTTTACCGGCTGATGCGCAGCTCTACAGCCTGGAACTTACGGATGGCAGTGAAGTACCACTTACGAAACTTGGAAAGCAGCTGCTTACGGTGACATTACCGATACAGGATGCTTTTAAAGGGCAGGAATTGACTGTATATGTACTTGACAGGAACGGACAGCCGGAATTGCTTAATAGTAAAGAGGTACAAATTGACGGTACAGACAGTGTTTTGTTTGAGATGGATTATGTTTCTGATATTGCAATCTGTGCAACCGGTTTTGCGACAGAAGAAGTGTCCATTATCAGTATGACCGGACAGGCGCAGTCGGAGCAGGAAGTATTAGCGACTGTACAGAATCCGCTGAAATGGTTAAAATGGCTGTTTGTTGCAGGTGTACTTATATTGGGTGTAGGCTTCATACTGAAAAAAAGTAAATAGGAACCTTTAAATTTCCCCGGCATATTATGAAGAAGGAATATGCCGGGGGTATTTTTATGCTTCGTGTAAGACAGCAGATTGGAATTTCAAAGGAGCTTATGGAAAAGCTTCCTCATAATAATGTAACAGTTGCCGTTTTAGACAGCGGTATTGCAAACCATCCTGATTTGCAGGGCAGAGTAGCGGCATTTCGTGATTTCGTAAACGGAAGGAAAATGCCATATGATGATAATGGACATGGAACCCATGTCTGCGGAATTCTTTGTGGTAATGGAAGAATGTCAGAGGGAAATTACTGCGGAGTGGCGCCGCAGATTTCACTTGTAGTGGGAAAGGTACTAAATAAAAAGGGTGAAGGCAATGCTGACCATATGTTAATGGGGTTAAAGTGGTTGGAAGAAATAAAGGGAAAATATAATATCAGAATCATAAACATTTCCGTAGGAATTGGAGAATTAAAAGAAAAGGCGAAGGAAAGGGCATTACAAAAACAGCTTGAAAAACTTTGGGAAATGGGAGTGACAATTGTGTGTGCCGCAGGAAATAAAGGACCTTTGGATGATTCAATTTCTGCCATCAGCATGAATATGGAGCTGATAACTGTGGGATGTCACGATGGTATGTATTGTAAGGATAATCCAAAACGTTGTGAAACCTATTCGGGGAGAGGGCGGTTTGGTACGATACCGAGAAAGCCTGACATTGTTGCCCCCGGTACTGATATTATATCCTGCAATACATCTTACGGAAGAAGTCCCTATGTAAAAAAAAGCGGAACATCCATGGCAACACCTATAGTGTCAGGTGTTTTGGCACTGGCTTTGCAGAAAGAACCTGATTTGACGAATAAAGAGCTCAGGCAAAGAATTACCTTTAGTGCCAGAGATTTAGGTGAACCATGGAATAAACAGGGATGGGGAATGGTGGACGCCGGAAAGATGTTATGGTAAATATTTCTGAAATGTATTGACACGTCTCGTATAATTGTATACAATCATACGAGACGTGCATTAGTTTGCGAGTAAACTCTTTATTAAAATATATGCAACAGAAAGGTGTACACAAGATGATAGAGAATCAAATGTTTCAGAATCGTCCCGTGACTATGAATCACAAGAAAAATTTGTTAGAGATAGAAGAGCATATGTATATATTGGATGATGTGGAGAAGCCCAATGTATTCCGCAATATGTTCCCCTATTCCGAGATTCCCAAGATTCCTTTTAATGACAGAATTGTGCCTCACAATATGCCTAAGGATATCTGGATAACGGATACCACCTTCCGTGACGGACAACAGTCCAGAGCGCCTTATACCACAGAGCAGATTGTGACAATCTATGATTACTTACATAAGCTTGGAGGCCCTAACGGTATGATTCGGGCAAGTGAATTCTTCCTGTACAGTAAAAAGGACAGGGATGCAGTTTACAAATGTATGGAAAGAGGCTATGAATTCCCGGAAGTAACCAGCTGGATTCGCGCAAGCAAGGAGGATTTCAAGCTTGTTAAAGAAATCGGTATGAAGGAAACCGGTATATTGGTAAGCTGTTCGGATTATCATATTTTCCTTAAGATGAAGATGACCAGAAAACAGGCGATGGAGCACTACTTAAGCGTGGTTAAGGATTGTCTGGAGGAAGGCATCAGTGTAAGATGTCATCTGGAGGATATTACCCGTGCGGATATTTATGGTTATGTAGTTCCCTTCTGTTTAGAGCTTATGAAGCTGATGGAGGAGTACAAGATACCCATTAAGGTACGTGCCTGTGATACTATGGGATATGGTGTCAATTTCCCGGGTGCCGTTATTCCCCGAAGCGTTCAGGGCATTATCTATGCTCTTCATGTTCATGCAGGTGTGCCTCATGAGCTGATTGAATGGCATGGACACAATGACTTCTACAAAGCAGTAGCTAACTCTACCACTGCATGGTTGTACGGCTGTTCCGGTATCAATACCTCGCTGTTCGGTATCGGTGAAAGAACCGGCAATACACCTTTGGAAGCAATGGTATTTGAATATGCACAGCTTAAGGGTGATTTGAATGGTATGGATACCACGGTAATCACAGAGCTTGCAGAGTATTATGAGAAGGAAATCGGTTATCACATTCCTGAGCGTACACCCTTTGTCGGTAAGAACTTTAATGTGACAAGAGCAGGTATTCATGCGGACGGTCTTCTGAAAAATGAAGAGATTTATAATATTTTTGATACGGAGAAGTTTTTAAACCGCCCCGTATTATGTGCGATTTCCAATACCTCAGGACTTGCAGGTATTGCGCATTGGATTAACACTTACTACAAACTGAAGGATGATAAGCAGATTCAGAAGAACTGTGAGCTTGTTGCTGAAATAAAGAAGTGGGTAGATGAGGAGTACGAAGGCGGTCGTGTAACCGTTATGACCGACAACGAAATTATTGCATGTATCAATCGTGTCTGCCTTGAGAAGAACATCAAAATCGGCGAATAGAATGGAGTAAACATGAGTGGTTATGATGTAAAACAGGAGGTTACTGATAAGTATTCCCTGCGCGGTCGTGTGTTTCATAAGTTGCGTGAGGATATCTTAAGCGGTAAGTATGAGGATTATGAGGAACTGAAAGAAGTAGCAATCGGTGAGGAGATGGGAGTCAGCAGAACTCCCGTGAGAGAAGCCTTCAGACAGCTGGAGCTGGAGGGGCTTATTCAGATTGTTCCCAACAAGGGCGCTTATGTAACCGGTATTACCGAGAAGGACGTAAAGGATATCTATATGATACGTTCCCTCTTG
>SVFG01000052.1 GCA_015056975.1 Lachnospiraceae bacterium
GAAGTGTTTGGTAATCGGTTCCGGAATCAGTGGAATAGGAGCTGTTACTTTATTGGAGCATTATGATGTGGAGATTGTGCTGTATGACAGCAGTGAAACTCTCACCACAGAGGATATGAAAGCGAAGCTTCCTAAGGGAAGCAGGACTGTGTGCATCGCAGGGGCGCTTCCCGCAGATGTGGAGGAGAGCATAACAGCGCTGGTGCTTAGTCCGGGTGTGCCTACGGATATTCCCCTGGTGAACCGCATGAGAGATAAAGGTCTGCCTATTTTGGGAGAGATTGAGCTTGGATATCTGGCAGAGCAGGGATGCGTGGCTGCCATAACGGGTACAAACGGTAAGACTACCACCACCACACTGCTTGGTGAGATTATGATGGCTCATCTGGGCGGGGAAAAGGTCTTTGTGGTGGGTAATATCGGTAATCCCTATACCCTTGAAACCTTAAAGACGAAGCCTGATACAGTGACTGTTGCAGAAATCAGTTCCTTCCAGCTGGAGACTGTACGCACCTTCCACCCCAAGGTATCTGCCATTTTAAATGTAACACCCGATCATTTGAATCGTCATTATACCATGGAGGCATATGCGGGTGCAAAGGAGCAGATAGCTGCATATCAGACCAAGAGTGATATCTGTGTTCTAAACTATGACAATGAATATACGAGAGAGTTCGCTGATAGATGCCCTGCAACGCCTGTATTTTTCTCCTCCAAGGAAAACTTGGAAAACGGTTACTTTTTACAGGGTGAAATGATTGTAAAAAGTGTAGACGGTCAGGTGCAGGAGCTTTTAAATATCCATAAAGACATGAATCTTGTGGGTATGTGTAATGTGGAGAATGTTATGGCTGCCATTGCCCTTGCGGAAGGTATGGGAGTTCCTATGGAGACCATTCTTGCCACGATTAAGGTATTTAAGGCTGTGGAGCATCGTATTGAATTTGTGGCAACAAAGGGCGGCGTGGATTATTACAATGACTCCAAGGGTACCAATCCGGATGCTGCTATCCAGGGTATCAGAGCCATGAGTAAGCCCACCATTCTGATTGGCGGCGGTTATGATAAGCAGAATGAATATGACGAGTGGATAGAAAATTTTGACGGCAAGGTAAAGTGGCTTGTGTTAATCGGTCAGACCAGAGAGAAGATTGCGGAATGTGCAAGGGCTCACGGTTTTACCAATATTAAGTTTGCGGATACCTATGAGGAATGCCTGAAACTGTGTACGGAGCTGGCAAACCCGGGAGATGCGGTTTTATTGTCTCCCGCCTGCGCAAGCTGGGGAATGTTTCCAAATTATGAAACAAGAGGGAAGCTGTTCAAGGATTATGTAAAGACATTGCCAAATTAAATGACTGCGAGGAGTATTATGGCGACAACGAAACGAGCAAAGAGAAGAAAAGAACAATCTGAATTTTTTTTCGACTACAGTCTTTTGTTTATTGTACTGTTTTTACTGGGCTTCGGACTTATTATGATTTATTCGGCAAGCTCCTATGCGGCATTTGAGGAATTCGGTGATGCGGCACATTATCTGAAACGTCAGGCGATTGCATCCGTGCTTGGACTCATAGCAATGATAGTGGTGGCAAATGTGCCATATCATTTCTGGGAGAAATTCGCACTGCTGGGATACCTTGTGAGCGCCGTGCTTATTGTGCTGGTATTGTCCCCTTTAGGAGTGGAATCACACAAGGCAAGACGCTGGATAGCCATTCCGGGTACGGGTTTTAACATACAGCCTGCCGAGGTGGCAAAGCTGTGTATGATTTTATTCCTGGCTGTTTTGGTATGCAAGATGGGTAAAAGTATCCGGACGATGAAGGGATTCATTTTTATGGTGCTGGCACCCCTTCCCATAGCAGGCATGATTTATCTGATTACGGACAATCTAAGCTCCGCTATTATCGTGATGGGTATTTCCGTGCTTATGGTATTTGTGGCAAGCCCGGATTATAAGAAGTTTATTGTGCTGGCATTGTTTGTGGTTGCAGTTGCAGCACTTTTGATTTATCTGATTACATCCACGGATTTAATCGGAGGCTTCAGAAGCGGACGTATTTTGGCATGGCTTGACCCGGAGAGTGATGCCCAGGATAAGGGCTTCCAGACCCTTCAGGCACTGTATGCAATCGGAAGCGGCGGCATCTGGGGAAAAGGTCTTGGACAGAGTATGCAGAAATTAAGCTTCCTGCCCGAGGCACAGAATGATATGATTTTCTCCATCATCTGTGAGGAACTGGGACTGTTCGGTGCGGTGGCAATTATCGTGATGTTTGTACTGTTAATCTGGAGAATGATGATTATCGCAAACAATGCACCGGATTTGTTTGGCGCCATGCTGGTGGTGGGTGTTATCGGACATATAGCCATTCAGGCGATCTTAAATATTGCGGTAGTTACCAACACTATACCAAACACCGGTATTTCCCTTCCTTTTATCAGCTACGGAGGCTCATCGGTCATCTTTTTGCTCATTGAAATCGGACTGGTGCTCAGTGTGGCAAAGAGGATACAGTTAAAGGAATTGTAGGGTACAAGATACTTAAAAAGCAGTGAATCATATAATAGAATAGTTCCTTAATTTTTGAACCGGAAGGTGTCACATGGATTCTATTCTTATTCACGGTGGAGTTGCATTACAGGGTAAAGTGCGTATTCAGGGCTCCAAAAATGCTGCGTTGCCGATTTTGGCAGCGACCCTGCTTACGAAAGAGACTTCCTTTATCAGGAATTGTCCCAAAATTGCAGATGTCTACGGAATGATGAACCTGCTAAAGAGTCTGGGTTGTACTGTGAGCCGGGAAGAAAAGGGTATTCGTATAAATTCCAAAAGAATTTGTTGCGGTGAGATGCCTGCGGAAGCGGTGAAGGGAATGCGTTCTTCTTTGTGCCTGCTGGGAGCGTTGCTTGGCAGATGCGGGGAGATTGTGATGGAATATCCCGGAGGCTGTGTGATCGGAGAGCGTCCCATCGATTTACATTTGAAAGCGCTTGAAAAGATGGGCGTGGAGTTTAGTGAGGAAGATGGGAGAATACATGGTATTGCGAGGAAGCTTCACGGAGCCTGTATCAGATTACCATTTGTCAGTGTAGGGGCAACGGAGAACGTCCTTATGGCTGCAGTTATGGCAGAGGGTGAGACCGTAATAGAAGGAGCAGCGAAAGAACCTGAGGTGGTTGCCCTCTGTGAGTATTTAAGATGCTGCGGAGCAGTTATTGAGGGTGAAGGAACCGGGCGAATCAGGATTCTTGGAGGAAATGCCCTGTACGGTGCGGATTATATGGTTCCCGCGGACCGTATTGTGGCGGGGACTTACCTGTTTGCGGCAGTTGCTGCAGGCGGGGAAGTGTTTTTGGAAGAAGCGCCGGCAATGCAGATGGATGATATATTATATGCTGCAGAACAGATGGGAGCATCCTGCAGTATTACAGGCGGCGGTATCTATATTCAGGCCCCGGGTAGACCGGTGTTGCTTGAGAAGGTGTGCACGGAGCCCTATCCGGGCTTTCCTACGGATTTGCAGTCGGCGGTTTTGGTGGCAAACACCGTTGGGGACGGAAGCTGTCTGATTGAGGAGACGATATTTGAAAACAGATTCAGGGTTGTGGAGCCTCTAAAAAGGATGGGGGCGGACATCACTGTTTTGGACGAGAGACATGTCCTGATAAAGGGTGTTCATAAATTATGCGGTAGACAGGTGGAAGCCAAGGAACTTCGCGGTGGTGCGGCACTTGTGCTCGCAGGACTTATGGCACAGGGTGAAACAAGAGTGAGCGGCTGCAGGTTTATTGAGAGAGGATATGAAAATATCTGTAAAGATTTAAGAGAGTTAGGAGCGCGTATTACAGGTGTATAGAAGCAAAAGACGGCTATGGATTAAAATACTGATAGTGTTTGTACTGCTTGCAGTGATACTGGGCGTAGTGATGTATCTGAGGTCAGCCTATACCGTTGAGCGGGAGAATGTATATGTAGAGGGGAATGTCCACTACACGGCTGATGAAATAAAGGATTTGGTAATGGCGGGACCGTTGGGTAATAACTCACTGTATCTTTCGCTAAAATACAGAAATAAGGGTGTTGAAAACATTCCCTTTGTGGATGTAATGGATGTAGAGATTCTGGCACCGGATAAAATTAAAATTATAGTGTACGAGAAAGCGCTTGCCGGATATATCAAATATATGGATACGTATTTATATTTTGATAAGGACGGCTATGTGACGGAGACTTCGGGAGTGAAGACTCCCGGAATTCCGCAGATTACGGGGCTTTCCTTTGAACATGCCGTGTTGGGAGAACCCCTTCCTGTGGAGGATAAAAGTGTTTTTGGTGAGATTTTGGTATTGACGAAGCTGCTTACAAAGTATGAACTTGCGGCAGATAAGATTTATTTTCATCCGTACGGGGATGTTACGGTATATTTCGGGACTGTAAAAGTGGCACTGGGGGACGAAGAAGAACACCTCGAGGACAAGCTGATGTTGCTTCCGAAGTTCCTTTCAGAGCTTGCAGATAAGAGCGGAACTTTGCAAATGGAGAAGTATAATGACGGAAATGGTAAATATACTTTCAAACCCGAATAAATTTTTATAAAAAGATGTTGATTAATTTGCAAAATAATTATATGATAGACTATATGGAGTTTAAACGAAGAAGGAGGACTTACCCTTGTTAGAGATTAAGACGAATGATGCTGAATCTGCTGCTAAGATTATCGTTGTCGGTGTCGGCGGCGCAGGTAATAATGCTGTAAATAGAATGATTGATGAAAGAATTGACGGAGTAGATTTTATTGGGGTAAATACGGACAAGCAGGCATTACAGCTTTGCAAGGCTCCCAAGCTTTTGCAGATTGGTGAGAAGCTTACAAAGGGACTTGGTGCGGGAGCGAAGCCTGAGGTTGGTGAGAAGGCCGCAGAGGAGAGCACAGAGGAGATTAGCGCGGCACTTAAAGGCGCGGATATGGTATTTGTTACCTGTGGTATGGGTGGCGGTACCGGTACCGGTGCAGCACCTGTCGTTGCAAAGCTCGCGAAGGACATGGGTATTCTGACGGTTGGTGTAGTAACGAAGCCTTTCCGTTTTGAAGCCAAGGCGCGTATGGTAAACGCGTTGAGTGGTATTGAACGCATCAAGGAGCATGTAGATACCCTCATTGTGATTCCCAATGATAAATTGCTTGAGATTGTTGACAGACGTACCACAATGCCTGAAGCTCTTAAGAAAGCAGATGAAGTGCTACAGCAGGCAGTTCAGGGTATTACGGATTTGATTAATTTACCTGCCATCATCAATCTGGATTTCGCAGATATCCAGACAGTTATGAAGGACAAGGGTATTGCACATATCGGTATCGGTGAAGGTAAGGGCGATGACAAGGCTCTTGATGCAGTTAAGATGGCTGTGGAAAGCCCCCTTCTGGAAACCACAATCAACGGTGCTACTCACGTAATCGTGAATGTATCCGGAGATATTACATTGGCAGATGCATCCGACGCGGCAAGCTATGTTCAGGAGCTTGCAGGTGATGAAGTAAACATCATCTTTGGTGCGATGTATGACGCTTCCAAGTCTGACAGCTGTACGATTACCGTAATCGCTACAGGACTTGAAGATGTTCCTTCCAACAGCATGCAGGGAAGACTTGGCAGTGCGCCTGCTTACAGACAGCCTTCCGCACACATTACTCCCAGCTCGCTGAAGGGACTCAACCTGCAGCCTACCGCAAGTGTCACACAGCCTGCTACGGAGAGACCTCAGATAGCTCCCGTGGGTATCAAGAAGCCTGCTGACATCAGAAGCTCTGTTGAGGAGAAATCCTTAAAGATTCCTGATTTCTTACAGAGAAAGTAAATAAAGTTTTTTCTTCGCCGCCTGCGTATACCGCAGGCGGCGTTTTTGCGTGGAGTGGGTGTGGAGAGGGGGCTGGGATACCATGACACAAGCAGTGCATTCTGAGCACGCCGGTCCTTAGCGAGGTAATTGCATCGGTTAGAAGCAATTAAGCGAGCTTAGTACCGTTGCGATGCGAAGCATAGCGGAAGCGTGCCTGCGGCGGTCATGGTATCCCAGCCCCCTCTCCACACCCACTCCACGAATAAGCGCCGCCGCCACCTCATTTTTCGTCGAAAGAAAAAACTTTATTGCTCACATATTTTGACAAAATTCCTGTCCTAAAGCCTTTATAATGATTATGAAAAGGGTGATGAAATGTATTATGAGGTTTATGTAGACAGTATTTTTCTAATGAATTTTGTCATGAATTTTTACCTGCTGTTACTTGTGAATCACAGCACACTCCGCACTGCCTCGTGGAAGCATCTGGTGTTGGGAGCTGCAGTGGGGGCGGGCACCTATGTGTTACCGTATGTGGCAGGAAGCTGTAAAGGATGGTTGTTTGGTGTTTGCACGGTAGTCGGTACTGTCGTCATGATTCTTACTACATTTAGAATAAAAGGCATTAGGGCATTTCTGTGGATTGTGGAAAAAATGCTCATATATTCCTTTTTACTGGGTGGAACCTTTTTCTTTGTTATCAGGTATGTGCCTGTTGCCAGACAGCTGACTGAGGGGATTTTCGGCATCATGGGAATGGGTGCGCCAATATGCGTAGCAATATATTATCACAGGGAAAGGGAGGAGAGAAAAAGAAACGACAGTTTATGTCGTGCTACACTGATTAGAAAATGCGGATGCATGCGGGTGACGGCATTGGTAGATTCAGGAAATACCTTAATAGAACCGATTAGCGGAAAACCGGTATGCATTGTAGAGCAGAGCGTGTTTGACAGTCTCTGGAGGGAAGAAAATGTGCCTTTCAGAGTGATACCCTACCATAGTATAGGAAAGGAGAAGGGGCTTCTAAAGGGATATGTATTGTCGGAATTACAGCTAGAGATGGGAGGGATGATAAAGTCATTTCAAAATGTCTATGTGGCAGTTTGTCAGGAGAAAATCAGTGATGGTATAAATGTGCTGGTGAATCCTATGATTTTAAAAAAGAGTTAATAACAATTGTGAAATGGGGAATGATTATGATACTTAAAGTTGCAATACCGGGGAAAATGCAGTTTAAAATGATTCGCAGAGAGAATGTGCTGCTGCAGAAAACAGGAGACATTCATTATATTGGAGGAACGGAAGTATTACCGCCACCGCTTGAATTAGAACAGGAAAATCAGGTGATAAGCGATTTGGGGACGGAATATGAGGATGAGGCAAAAGCGATATTGATTGAACATAATTTGCGTCTTGTTGTTTACATAGCCAAGAAATTTGACAATACCGGGGTAGGAGTGGAGGATTTGATTTCGATAGGAACCATTGGACTGATTAAATCCATTAACACTTTTAATCCTGACAAGAATATAAAATTGGCAACCTATGCTTCCAGATGTATTGAGAATGAAATTTTAATGTATCTGAGAAGAAATAATAAGACCAGGCTTGAAGTGTCCATAGATGAACCTCTAAATGTGGATTGGGACGGAAATGAACTTCTGTTATCAGATATTTTGGGAACAGAGGAGGATATTATCTACCGCGGCATTGAGAATGAAGTGGAAAGAAAGCTTCTTATGGGAGCAGTTAATAAATTATCCGAAAGGGAAAAAACGATTATCAGGTTACGTTTCGGTCTGGGAACGGTTGACGGACAGGAGATGACACAAAAGGAGGTTGCCAATCTGCTTGGAATTTCCCAATCCTATATTTCAAGATTGGAAAAGAAGATAATGCGCCAGCTGAAAAGGGAGATGAGCATTCATATTTAGTATTGGCAAAATGGTGGATAATGGTATATACTAAGGCTGAAAGTAAGGAGTATCAGGTAAAGGAAAGATATGTTATGATACAGCGTGAAGATATCCTGTCAATGGAATACTTAAAAAAATCAGAATATACAGCATGCCATCAGGGTATGCGTTACAGACTGGAGGGGGCTTCCGACGAGGAAGGCACAAAAAAGTTGAAGGTTACGGTTTGGCCGGAGCCCTTTAACTTTTTTAAGACACCGGATGAGCAGAAAACCAGTGCACTGTTTGAATTTTCCGAGGATGGTGTGATGGATGCCATCGGTTGGATGAATGACAGATTGTTTCAAGATAAAGAAAAATGGGACAGAGCTTCAGAAAACTGGAATACTTACCGGATGAACCGCTAAATTTACTTCGGAGATGAGAAATGTTTAAATATTTGTGGAAGGATATGCTGGATGCAGTGCAATATCTGCCGTTTGGATTGCTTGTCGGGTTGCAATTTGCCATTATTTTATATATCTATTATGCAATTCGCAGAAAACGTCCTGACGGTGCATGGGCGCGTGTCCTGTATATTATGTATTTATCGATAATTCTTTGCATTACGCTCTTTTCGAGGGAGAGCGGAAGCCGGGATGGCTTTGATTTGGAATTGTTTTCCACTTGGGGAATCAATGATAGAAATAATGCTTATGTAATAGAAAATATATTGTTGTTTATTCCCTATGGATTCATTAGTGCATGGGCATTTAAATGGGGACGTAAGCTGATACCCTGCGCGGCATTTGGATTTTTCAGCAGTGTAGTGATTGAGTGTGTGCAGTATGCCACCAAAAGAGGATATTTCCAGATAGATGACATACTGACAAATCTTCTTGGAAGTGTTATCGGATATTTTGTTTTCAGACTATTACGCCGTTAAATAGGCACGCATGGAGCGGAGAGCGTTTTTCTCAAGACGGGAAACCTGTGCCTGAGAGATACCTATCATGTCTGCGACCTCCATCTGGGTTTTGCCCTCAAAAAAACGCAGGGAAATGATTTCGTGCTCCCTGGAATTTAATTTTTTCATGGCTTCACTTAAGGAAAGATGCTCAACCCAGGTGTCTTCCTTATTTTTTTTGTCGCTAATTTGATCCATGACATAGAGCGTGTCTCCGCCGTCCGTAAAGATTGGCTCATAAAGACTCATGGGATTCTGGATAGCATCCATGGCGTATGTGATATCTTCTTTGGAGATGCCTATTTCTTTTGCGATTTCTTCTAAGGTGGGTTCCTTGGCATTTTGCCTTGTCAGAGTCTCTCTGGCATAAATTGCTTTGTAGGCAGTGTCTTTAAGAGAGCGGGAAACTCTGATGCTGCTGTTGTCACGGAGAAAACGGCGGATTTCACCGATAATCATGGGTACTGCATAGGTGGAAAATTTCACCTGCAGAGAAGAGTCAAAATTGTCAATGGCCTTGATTAGTCCGATACATCCTATTTGGAATAAATCATCTACGTTTTCATTGCTGGAGGAAAAGCGTTTGATAACGCTTAAGACAAGACGCAGGTTGCCCTCGATATAGGTTTCCCGTGCGGTCCGGTCCCCCTCTTCAATCCGTTTAAATAGAGATTCCTTTTCTGCTGCCTTAAGCAGAGGGAGTTTTGAGGTGTTAACACCGCAGATTTCAACCTTACCTTGTGCCATATTGATACGCTCCTTGTTTACGTTTTTCTTGTATTTGGTAGTATGCACAAAATGTTCTGAACTATACCGGCAAAGCATACACTGTAGGGAAAAGAATTTGAGGTGGCAGTATGCTTTTTTCGGAATTGAAATGTAAGGATGTCATCAATATACGAGATTGTAAAAAGCTTGGGAGAGTCTGCGATTTGGAGTTTGATGAGTGCAAGGGATGTATTTGTAAGATTATGGTCCCGGGAAATTGTAAAATGTTAAGCTTTCTGCGCTGCGAGGCAGATATTGTCATACCATACAAGGATATCAGACAAATTGGTCCTGATATTATTTTAGTTGACATAAATTGCTGACAGAGTTAAAATAGAAGGTGATAAAGTGTGAAGATACGGAGGGTTACTGTATGAAATGTCCTTTTTGTAATCACGAGAATACCAGAGTTATCGATTCCAGACCGGCAGAGGATAACAATTCCATCCGCCGCCGTAGGGTTTGTGATGAATGTGGAAAGCGTTTTACCACTTATGAGAAAATAGAGACCATTCCCTTGATTATTATTAAGAAAGACAACAACAGGGAGACCTATGAACGTGCCAAGATAGAGGCAGGAGTACTTCGGGCATGTCATAAGAGACCGGTAAGCGCACAGCAGATTACTTCTCTTGTGGATGAGGTGGAGAACGAAATCTTCAATATGGAAGAGAAAGAGATTCCCAGTCAGGTAATCGGAGAGCTTTTGATGAATAAGCTAAAGGATTTGGATGCAGTAGCGTATGTAAGGTTTGCATCTGTATATAGAGAGTTTAAGGATGTCAATACCTTTATGGATGAGCTTAAAAAAGTATTACAGTAGGACTTAATTCCTATAAAACATTGTGAAAATATGACGATATATGATATGTCGGATTAAAGATAAGGAGGTGAAATCATGAGTATCAGTGTTGGCAGAATTGGCGCCATAGGCGATTACAGCAGTTTTTTACAAAACTATTCTGTGCCTACCATTCCCAGAGTGAAGGTAGACGAGATATTACAGCCGGAACGTGTAGCGGAAGCTGTCGAGACATCAGTTGTCAGTGATATTCGTGAGGAAGCCTCTTATACGGCACCTGAGAGGAAGGATGCTCCTTTAGAGGATATTTCCATTACCTTTAACAAACAGGAGAGCTTTGGATATATCGGCAGAGATTCTGACATTCAGTCATTGGATGTACAGAAGGCAGTTTCCGATATGAGAAAAGACAGTGTGTTACAGCAGTATCAGTATTTTGTGGGCAGTTCCCGGAATCTGATGGCTCAGAGTGCGGATGGAGCGGTAGTAGCTAAGTTTTAAGAGGATGTAAGCGTCGCGTAAAGCGGCGCTTTTGTTATGTAAGAGTGCTGTGTGAGAGCGGAGGAGGATACCATGACACAAGCAGCGCATTCTGAGCACGCCGGTCCTTAGCGAGGTGATTGCATCGGAAGATGCAATTAAGCGAGCTTAGTACCGCTGCGATGCGAAGCATAGCGAGAGCGTGCCTGCGGCTGTCATAGTATCCTCCTCCGCGCTCACACAGCGTTTTTACGTATCGCTAGTGCCGCTTTACGAAACGGTACAGGCATAACAGGTAGAGGATGCAGAGTACAATCTGGCTGGCCAGCATGCCCCAGAGATACCCGGTAATGCCAAACATGGGAACAGTGACGAATACAAACGTGAGGCGTATCAACAGACATAGTACATTGAGGACGAAAATATGTCCGGCCATGCCCAAACCCTGCAGGATGCTGGAAAGTGTAGTGTCCAGATAAATAAAGGGACAAATAAAGCTTAAGGTAGTAATAAAATGTCCGGCAAGCGGACTGTGAAAAATGTGAGTTCCTACATAATTGCCGATAAGCAGAAAGACGCACATGCATGAAAATCCTAATAGAAAGCAATATTTTACGGTGCGCATGGTGGCTGACTTGACAGCTTTGATATCACCTTTGGCATAGCTTTCAGAAATCAGAGGGAGGAGTAATACGGCGATGGAACCGGTAACGGCATTGGGGAAAAAGATAAACGGCATTGCCATGCCGGTAAGCACGCCATATACGCTCAGTGCAGTGACGGTGTCATAGCCGTATGTTTTCAGCATGTTGGGAAGGGATACGGATTCCACGCTGACCAATAGATTTAGTACAATGCGGTTTGCTGTAAGAGGAAGCGCCATCTTAAGGATTCCTTTATAGGTGTCAGAAAGCGCATCTCCACAGGTGATAGCCCGGGGGAGACAGAGTAACCGGGATGTATTATTATGCTGTTTTGTATAGGCATAATAAATGGCAGCCAGTGTGACTAGCATGGATATGACTTCACCGACTGCAAGGCCGGTCACGGCAACATTGATGGTCGGAGTATGACCTTGGGATAAGGAATAACCTGATAGTACAAATACACATCCCACACGTGTAAGCTGTTCTATTAATTGGGCGGCGGCAGGAATTCCGGCCCTTTTTATTCCATAAAAATATCCGTTGATGCAAGAGTGAACGGCACTAAAGGGAATGGAAAAGGACAGGATACGAAGCATTGGGATGGTGCGAGGCTCTGATAAAAGGTGTATGCCGATGGGTTCTGCCAATATGTAAATAACTGCATTGCACAAAAGGGAAAGCGGAAGAGAGATGCTTAAGCCTGCAAGCATGGGCCTAAACCGGCTGCCGGAACATTTTGCAATGCGTTCTGCCACCATTTTGGAAATGGCAGTCTGATAAGCGGCAGCGGAAAGTGAGAAGGAAATGGCGAGCACCGGACTTAATAACTGGTAGATGCCCATACCTTCTTCTCCAAACAGTCTGGAGAGATAAATGCGATAAAAAAAGCCGATAATCCGGGTGATAAATCCGGTGGCTGTAAGAATCACCGTTCCCACAATCAGCGGATGTTTTTTATAATTTGACATAAGGGTGCACCTGATATTCTTTTCTCAAAAGTATATTCTTCAAAGAGAGTTGACAGAACAAACTGTCAGTGTTATATTGTAAGTGTAATTCCTAGTGAATTACTATGGATTAAAAAGCATTATTTCAATGTACGGAGTGCATTGAGGATGGAGGAATAAATGATATATCTGGATAATGCGGCGACGACAAGGATGGCGCCGGAGCTGGTGGAAGCAATGCTTCCTTATTTTACAGAGCATTTTGGCAATGCCAGCAGTATTTATGCGTTGGGGAGTGCTTCCAAAAAGGCAGTAAATGCTGCAAGAAGGACAATCGCAGAGAGCATCGGTGCCAAGATGGAAGAAATTTATTTTACGGCAGGCGGTTCCGAGGCGGATAACTGGGCGCTTAAGGCGGTGGCGGAGGCTTATGAAGGAAAAGGCAGACATATTATTACCAGCAAAATTGAGCACCATGCCATTCTGCATACCTGTGAATATTTGCAAAAAAGAGGTTTTGATGTGACATATCTGGATGTGGATGAGACGGGACTTATCAGTGTGGAAGCCCTGAAGGCGGCAATCCGGCCGGATACCATTCTTATCAGTATTATGTTCGCCAACAATGAAATCGGTACCATAGAACCCATTGCTGAGATTGGTGCGATTGCAAAGGAACGTGGGATTTTATTTCATACCGATGCGGTACAGGCCTTCGGTCAGCTTCCCATTGATGTGGAGGAGCTTCGCATAGACCTGCTAAGTGCAAGCGCACATAAGTTGAACGGTCCCAAGGGAATTGGATTTTTGTATGTGAGAAACGGTCTGAAGCTTCGTTCCTTTATTCACGGCGGAGCACAGGAGAGAAGTAAGCGCGCAGGTACGGAGAATGTGCCGGCAATTGTGGGCTTTGGCAAAGCGGTGGAGCGTGCCATGCTTATGATGGAGGAAAAGACGCAGAAAGAGCTCAAGCTTAGGGATTATCTGATGAAACGTTTGGAAGAAGAGGTACCTTATGCTTTTGTAAACGGACACAGGCAGAAGCGTTTGCCAAACAATGTGAATATATCCTTCCGGTTCATTGAAGGAGAGTCCCTGCTTATCATGCTGGATATGAAAGGAATCTGTGCTTCCAGTGGTTCGGCATGTACCTCCGGCTCTTTAGACCCTTCGCATGTGCTTTTAGCCATTGGGTTAAAGCACGAGGAAGCTCATGGGTCACTACGACTTACACTTTCAGAGGAAAATACTATGGAGGAAATGGATGTGGTCGTAGAGGCGGTGAAGGAAATTGTGGACAAGCTGCGTGCAATGTCTCCTCTCTATGAGGATTTTGTGAAGAAACAAGGTAAGTAATGATTTTAGGAAAGGATAGAAGATATGTATACGGAAAAGGTGATGGACCATTTTCAGAATCCCCGCAATATGGGTGAAATAGAAAATCCTGCAGGTGTTGGAACCGTAGGAAATGCAAAATGCGGTGATATCATGAGGATGTATCTTGATATAGATGATGCCGGTATTATTCAGGATGTAAAGTTTAAGACCTTTGGATGCGGTGCGGCAGTGGCTACCAGCTCCATGGCAACCGAACTGGTAAAAGGAAAGAGCGTGGAAGAGGCAATGCAGGTGACGAACAAGGCGGTACTGGAGGCACTTGACGGACTGCCGCCTGCTAAGGTACACTGTTCTTTGTTGGCAGAAGAAGCCATCCATGCAGCTCTTTGGGACTACGCCCAGAAGCATCATTTGGTGATTGAAGGACTGAAGGAGCCAAAGAAAGATATCCATGAGGATGAGGAAGAAGAGTAAGCCGATTGATTAGGCGCAAAAGGTAGAAGCGGAATGAAACAAAAGGTTGTAGTCGGCATGTCGGGAGGAGTGGATTCCTCCGTGGCTGCCATGTTATTGAAGGAACAGGGATATGACGTGATAGGTGTCACCATGCAGATTTGGCAGACGCCTGAAGCGGGTCAGGCTGAAAATGACGGCTGCTGTGGTTTGTCTGCGGTGGAGGATGCAAGAAGAGTGGCAGAGTGTCTGGAGATTCCTTTTTATGTGATGAACTTCAAGGACGAATTTAGGTGCAGGGTAATGGATTACTTTGTGGAGGAATACTTGCAGGGAAGAACCCCAAACCCCTGTATTGCCTGTAACCGTTATGTGAAGTGGGAGGCGCTTTTAAAACGGAGTCTGGAAATCGGTGCAGACTATATTGCCACAGGGCATTATGCGCGCATAGACAGACTTGCAAACGGTCGATTCGCCATCCGCAATTCTGTGACGGCTGCAAAGGATCAGACCTATGCTCTGTACAATTTGACGCAGGAGCAGCTTGTCCATACCCTGATGCCTGTGGGAGAATATCCCAAGGAGGAAATCAGGAATCTTGCTCTTTCGGCAGGACTTCCCGTGGCGAATAAACCGGACAGTCAGGACATTTGTTTTATTCCGGATGATGATTACGGAGCGTTTATAGATAAGACAGCGGGAGTTCGTGTGCCGGGGCCCGGAAATTTTGTGACGGCTGACGGTACGGTAATCGGACAACACAAGGGAATCACACACTACACCATCGGACAGCGGAGAGGTCTGGACCTTCCCCTGGGCAGGCGAGTGTTTGTGACACAGATACGTCCGGAAACCAATGAAGTAGTTATCGGAGAGAATGAGGATGTATTTACGGATACTGTGATTTGTCGGAATGTAAATTACATGTCTGTCTCAGATTTGACGGAGCCAAAGAGAGTGTTTGCAAAAATAAGATATAATCATAAGGGAGAGTATTGTCTGATTGAAAAGCAGCCGGACGGCAGCGTAAAATGTTCCTTTGAGAAACCGGTGCGTGCATCTACTCCGGGGCAGGCGGTAGTTTTTTATGACGGAGAGTACGTGCTTGGAGGCGGAACCATTATATAATCCATGCATATAGTAACGTGAATGGAAATATAATATAGGTTTTATAGGAGGTTCTATGGAGTCCGGCGTTCAAAATGGAATGAATGATATGAATGGTAACCGTGCATGGGGAATACCCGGCATGAGAGTAAGACCCGGAATGGGTGAAAGGAATGATATGGGAGAAATGAATCCCATGAGAAAAGGCACATTTGCCTTCGTAACGGGAACCATTGTTGACATGGTACCCACCAGGATGGGAAACCGCAGGGCAAATCCCTGCATGATTTATACAACAGTTGAGGATATGGACGGTAATATCGTGAATTTCATTATCTCACCCGCTACCTATGTGGCGGATAATGAGACACTCTCTGTGGGGATGATGTGTACGTTCTGGTATCGGACGGATGCCCCCGTACCGCTTATTTATCCTCCTCAATATAATGCTGTGGTAGTGGCACAGGAAAAGAACGGAAGGAGCATTGATGTCAGCTTTTACAATTCCGCTCTGGTAAATGAGGCACAGAATCTGCAGCTGAATCTGGATGGGATGGTGAATGTAAGAACCACCAACAACCAGTATTATCAGGGAAGTCCCGCAAACCATAATCTGGTGGTGTACTACGACAATACAACCAGAAGCATTCCTGCACAGACAACTCCGAAGAAAATAGTGGTGCTGTGTGACACTAAAATGATGTAATTAATTATACAGAAAAAAAGGCTGTCTGTGAATTTGGCAGGCAGCTTTGTTGCGTTTGAGGAATGTAAGGGCAGGTAGACGGGCACCATGACACAAGCAGTGCATTCTGAGCACGCCGGCACTTAGCGAGGTCATTGCATCGCAAGATGCAATTAAGCGAGCTTAGTACCGCTGCGATGCGAAGTATAGCGAGAGCGTGCCTGCGGTCGTCATGGTGCCTGTCCTACCTGTCGATTACATGAAACAGGGCCACCGCAATTGCGGCAGCCCTGCTTTTTTTACAATCTCTTAAATTCAGCCACGCGGTTTTCGAATACAGAGTAGTATTTGAAGCCGCATTCCTTTAAAACTTCCTCAGCCTTAGCGAAATGCTTTGCAATATCAGAAGTATAGTGAGCGTCACTTCCGATGGTGATGATTTCGCCACCCAATTCGCGGTAACGTCTTACAACATCCATGCAGGGATTAAAGTCCCTGGTACTCTTTTCCAGACCTCCGGTATTTAACTCAATTCCCTTGCCGTTTTCAATAAGCAGGGTAAGAATTTTGTCAAAGACATCCTTGTATTGTTCATAGGAGTAGTTTTTATCTTTGTTGGGACCGTATCTAACCACATAATCCAAATGTCCGTACACATCAAAATTAGTGAATTTTTTGATGTTATCAATTATGGAAGTAAAATATTCCATATAAGCTTCTTCCTCACTGCGTCCTTCATAGAAAGCGGGATAGTAGGGATCCTTGCCGTTACAGATATGGGAGGAGCCGATAATGAAATCAAAATCGTAGGAGCGGGCAAAGACTGCATTTTTTCTGAAGGTTTCGGGTGCAGCCTGAAGTCCCAGTTCTACTCCGAATAAAATCTTGATTTTGTCCGCATATTTCTCCTTATATTTTAAGAGGTCATAGAGGTAAGAGTCCGTATTCAGCAAAAAGATGGAACCGGGGTCCTCATCACTGTCAGGGAAATCAAAGTCATTGTGCTCCGTAAAGCACATGGTATTAAGTCCCTTCTCTATACCCGCAAGAATCATATCCTCCATGGCGGTGTCGGAATCGCCGGAATGGGAGCTGTGTAAGTGAAAATCTGCTGTAATCATAAGTAATCCTTTCTGCGCAGGGACATGTGCCGTGCCGGTCATTTGTGATAATGAGGTCCCTGTCTGCTCCTTAGTATAGCAGAAAACAAC
This sequence comes from Lachnospiraceae bacterium, assembly GCA_015056975.1. Lineage (GTDB taxonomy): Bacteria > Bacillota > Clostridia > Lachnospirales > Lachnospiraceae > Acetatifactor. The sequence continues at coordinate 17,149 of SVFG01000052.1, forward strand.
AAAAAATGCATCTGAAACTCCCGGAAATTATAAAATATCTAAGAAATTTGATGGGAATGGAAAATATTTTTCATTTACATCTTGAATTATCTACTAGAATTAGGTAAAATAACAGTGCTGACAAAATTTTGACAATCAGACAGGCATTCGCCATTTCGATAGGTCAAAATAATTGTGGCTGCAAAGTCACAAACTATAAATAATATATTTTAGGAGGAAACTAAAATGGCAGTAAGAGTAGCAATTAATGGTTTCGGCCGTATCGGTCGTCTTGCATTCAGACAGATGTTTGATGCAGAAGGATATGAGGTAGTAGCTATCAACGATTTGACAAGCCCTGAGATGCTTGCACATCTGTTGAAGTATGATACCGCACAGGGTAAGTATAAGTATGCTGATACCGTAGAGTATGGTGAGGATTCCATCACCGTTAACGGTAAGAAGATTACCATCTACGCTAAGGCAAACGCAGCTGAGCTTCCTTGGGGCGAGTTGGATGTAGACGTTGTACTTGAGTGTACCGGTTTCTACACCTCTAAGGAGAAGGCTTCTGCACATATTACTGCAGGTGCTAAGAAAGTTGTTATCTCTGCTCCCGCAGGTAACGATCTTCCTACCATCGTATACAATGTTAACCACAAGACCCTGAAGCCCGAAGATACCGTTATCTCCGCAGCTTCTTGTACAACCAACTGCTTAGCTCCCATGGCTAAGGCTTTGAACGACTATATGCCTATCGTTAGCGGTATCATGACCACCGTTCACGCTTATACCGGCGACCAGATGATTCTTGACGGTCCTCAGAGAAAGGGTGACAAGAGACGTGCTCGTGCAGGTGCACAGAACATCGTTCCCAACTCTACCGGTGCTGCAAAGGCAATCGGTCTTGTAATTCCTGAGTTGAACGGCAAGCTTATCGGTTCCGCTCAGCGTGTTCCTACCCCTACCGGTTCTACTACTATCCTTGTAGCAGTAGTTGACGGTGAGGCTACCAAGGACGGCATCAATGCAGCTATGAAGGCAGCAGCTACCGAGTCCTTCGGTTACAACACTGATGAAATCGTATCTTCTGATATCATTGGAAGCACCTTCGGTTCCATCTTTGATGCAACCCAGACCATGGTTGCTCCTATGGGCAATGGTCAGACTCAGGTACAGGTTGTTGCTTGGTATGACAACGAGAACAGCTATACCTCTCAGATGGTTCGTA
>SVFG01000053.1 GCA_015056975.1 Lachnospiraceae bacterium
AAAACCGATTCCACCCACAATCGCCGGGTCATCACGGAAGGCTCTGTCACCATGGGCCTCCACAAAATACTCCAGGATATAATCCATATAATCACATGCAGAAGGTCTCTCCACCTTTCTGACTGCCTTAACCTTTTCCCATGCATTCTTCTCGGGGGTCTTGATGCTGCGCTCTTTCAAAATCTCAGACAATACAAAATGATAATCGCTCTCTGCGATGAAATCTGCATATTTCTTTTCTTTGCACTGATGTGCCTTTACCATAAAATAAATGGTCTTCTTTAAATTTTCTCTCTTAACGATACCATCAATGATTCCGTGTTCTACCAAAAATTCCGCAGTCTGGAAGCCCTTGGGAAGCTCTTGACCGATAGTCTGACGGATTACCCTGGGTCCGGCAAAACCGATTAATGCTCCGGGCTCCGCCATAATAACATCACCGAGCATTGCAAAGCTTGCGGTTACACCGCCCGTTGTAGGGTCTGTCAGAATTGGACAGTACAACAGCCCTGCCTCTCCTAATTTTTGAATCGCCGCCGATGTTTTCGCCATCTGCATCAGAGATACAATTCCCTCCTGCATACGTGCTCCGCCTGAGCAGCAGAACATAAATACAGGCAGTTTTTCCTCTATGGCACGCTCAATACCTGCGGTAATTTTTTCACCTACCGTCTGTCCCATACTTGCCATCAGAAATCTGGCGTCGCAGATACCAAGAACAATATCCTCGCCAAACACTTTGCATCGGCCGATAGTTACGGCTTCATCGAGCTTCGTCTTCTCCCTTGCTTCCGCGATTTTTTCCTCGTAACCTTCATAAGAAAGAGGATTTTTTATTTCGGTATGTTCAAACCATGGTTCGAATGTGTGGGGATCCGCTACCATTCTAATACGGTTTGGTACCTTCACTCTGAAATAACCATCGCACTCATAACAGACATATTTTCTCTTAACAACTCTTGCCTTATCCAGCATCTTGCCACACTTGGGGCACTTAATGGTATTGTTTTCTTCTTGTTTTACTTCCTGTTTAACATCCTTCTTGAAATTAAAAAGTTGCATGTGTATGCCTCCTTATGATATGGCAAATGTCAGTTCCGCTTCCACGGCCTTCTTGCCGTTTACCTTAGCTATAGCCTTTCCGACACCGATAGGACCCTTTACTTTGATAATTTCGGTCTCCAGCATCAGTACATCCCCGGGCAATATCTTCTCACGAAACCTTGCATTTTGAATGCCTGCAAAATATGCCGTTTTACCCTTAAAGGACTCCTGGGAGAGCATTGCCACAGCTCCCACCTGCGCCAAAGCTTCTATAATAAGTACACCCGGCATTACAGGGTTTCCCGGAAAATGTCCCTGAAAATAAGGTTCATTCATGCTGACACACTTTTTGCCTACCGCTCTTTCTCCGGGTTCTATCTCCTCTATGGTATCAATCAGTAAAAAGGGATATCTGTGCGGAATAATCTCCATGATTTCTTTTGCTGTATAAACTGACATGACAAACTCCTTCTTTATTCTGTATACTTTCCTACCAAAAGGCTGGCATTGTGTCCGCCAAAACCAAGGGAATTACTGATTGCATAGTTAAAATCCTCAATATAGCTTTCCTTGCAATAGTTTAAATCCATTTCTCCCTCAGACTCCTGTAGACCCACTGTTTTATGAATAAAGCCATTTTCCAGCTGCTTTACACAAGTTACAAACTCCACTGCTCCCGCTGCACCAAGAAGGTGACCAATCATGGACTTTGTGGAATTAATCTTTATATTTTTTGCATGCTCGGAAAACGCCATTTTAATCGCTCTCGTCTCAAACAAGTCATTGTGATGGGTGCTGGTACCATGAGCATTAATATAGGTAATGTCCTCCGGCGCAAGACCTGCGTCCGCAACAGCATTTAACATTGCCTTTGCCGCACCGCCTCCGTCTTCTGCAGGGGATGTAATGTGATATGCGTCCGATGTACTGCCATATCCAAGCACCTCTGCGTAAATATGTGCGCCTCTTTTCTTTGCGTGCTCCAATTCCTCAAGCACCACAATACCGGCACCTTCACCCATAACAAATCCGCTTCTGTCCTTATCAAAAGGAATAGAACATCTTTTGGGGTCATTGCTGTCGGATAGTGCAGTCAATGCTGTAAAGCCTGCCACACCTATGGGAGTTACGCTACCTTCGGTACCACCTGCAACCATCACATCCGCATCTCCGTACTGAATGGTTCTGAAAGCTTCACCGATGGAATGGGTTCCCGAAGCGCATGCCGTTACCACATTGATGGATTTACCCTTCAAGCCAAACTGTATACTAACATTGCCTGCCGCCATGTTGGTAATCATAAGCGGTACCAACATCGGTCCTACTCTGCCGGGTCCCTTTTCCAAAAGTCTTCCATGCTCACGCTCCATAGCCTGTAAGCTACCGACTCCGCTGCCGACACTACATCCAACCAGATAAGGATCTTCCTCTTCCATGTTAAGCTTAGCATCCTCAATTGCCTCTTTAGCAGCCACAACCGCATACTGGCAGAATTTTTCCATACGTCTGGCCGTCTTCTTATCCATATATTCTTCCGGATTAAAATCCTTAACCTCCGCTGCCATGGTACACTTATATCCGGTGGTATCAAAATAACTGACGGGGGCAAAACCGATTTTTTCCTTAACGATGCCATCCCAAAAAGCATCTACACCTACACCGATTGGCGTAACTGCTCCCATACCGGTAACAACTACCCTTCTTTTCATGTTCATTTCCTCTTTCCTTTTTATTACCTCTATGCCATACCGCCGTCCACGCTGATTACCTGTCCGGTGATATAATCTCCACCTTCACCGGCAAGGAATGCCACAACACGTGCCACATCCTCCACGGAACCGATTCGTCCCAGAGGAATGTTATCTGTAATAGCCTTTTTTGCCGTATCGCTTAATACTCTCGTCATCTCCGTATCAATGAATCCGGGGGCTACTGCATTTACACAAACACCCCTGCTTCCCAATTCCTTTGCGATACTCTTGGTAAGACCTATCATTCCCGCCTTGGAGGCTGCATAATTTGCCTGTCCGGCATTACCCTTTATACCTACCACGGAGGTAATGTTGATAATCTTACCGCTTCTCTGTTTAATAAAGGTACGCGCCAGATGACGGATGGTATTGAAGGCACCTTTTAAATTGGTGTTAAGCACCATATCGTACTCCTCTTCTGACATACCTATGAGAAGCTTATCTCTGGTAATCCCTGCATTGTTCACAAGAATATCTATCTTGCCGTATTTTTCAAGTAATGCCTTCGTCATGCTTCCGCAAGCCTCAAAATCAGCCACGTTGCACTGGATTGCTTCTCCCTTGCCGCCTGCAGCTTTTATTTCCTCCACTACAGCCTGCGCCTTATCTGCAGAACCATTGTAATTTACCAATACGAATGCTCCTGCTTTCGCCAAGGCAAGGGCGATACCTCTTCCGATACCTCCGCTTCCTCCTGTAACCAATGCCACTTTATCAGTCAACATAATTGCCCTCTTTTCTGCAAAGATTCTGTAAATCTTCTACTGTAGCCACCTGATATACCTTTACATCACGGTTAATTTTCTTAACAAAACCACTCAAGGTCTTGCCGGGACCAACCTCAATGAAAACGTCCACACCATCGGCTATCATGTATTCAATGCTTTCCCGGAAACGCACCGTTCCGGATACCTGTTTTTCTAAAAGCTCAGCTATTCTATCCTTCTTTGTAACAGGAGCACACTCCAAATTACATACATAAGGAATTTTCGGGTCTCTCAGTGTAACGTTAGAAAGCTCTTTTGCAAGTTTTTCTCCTGCACCTTCAAGCAGCTTTGAATGGAAAGGACCACTTACGGTAAGGGGAATGCATCTCTTTGCACCCTTTTCCTTAAGAAGTTCTGCTGCACGGTTTACCGCCTGCTCTTCGCCTGTAATGACTATCTGACCGGGACAATTATCATTTGCCACAGATACAATGCCCTCGCACTGCTTACAAACAGTATCCACATCTTCCATATTTAAACCCAGAACCGCTGTCATGGCACCGCCTACAGGATATGCCTGCTGCATATAAATTCCGCGCTTTCTGATCAGTGCAAACAAATCCTCCAAATCACAAACATCCGCCGCTGCAAGCGCACCGTATTCTCCAAGACTTAAGCCTGCACAAATATCAGCATGAACACCATTTTCTTCAAGCACCTTTAAAATGGAAACCTCTGTAGCAAGCATAGCTATCTGGGTATACTCCGTAATGTTGAGCTTATCATTTTCCGTAAAACAAATGTCTGCTATATCAAGCCCGGAGACCTCACTTGCAAGCTCAAAAACCTTTTTAGCAGTATCGTAGGTCTCATAAAAATCCTTACCCATTCCCACATACTGCGCTCCCTGACCCGGAAACATAAATGCTACTTTACTCATTACGGCTTCCTCCGTTTAATAAGCTTTCTGCTTTTGTAACCATTTCCTGAATGATTTCACTACAGGTCTTTACTTCTTTAATCATACCGGAAATCTGACCTGCCATAACGGTTCCGTCAACCACATCACCGTCCACAACCGCGTTCTTCAAGGAACCTAATGTAAGCTTTTCCAGCTCCATAAAATCGGCACCCTCTTTTTCCAGACGTAAGTATTCTCTGGTCATATGATTGCGTAAGCTGCGCACGGGATGACCTGTGCTGAGACCGGTTACCTCAGAATCAATATCGGTAGCCTTAATCAGCTTTGCTTTATAATTGTCATGTACAACCGCTTCTGCAGCCGCAACAAATCGGGTTCCCATCTGTACGCCCTCAGCTCCGAGCATCATTGCTGCCGCAAGTCCTCTGCCGTCTGCAATACCACCGGCGGCGATTACAGGGATATTCACTGCATCAACCACCTGCGGAACAAGAGCCATAGTGGTAATGGAACCGATGTGACCACCGCTCTCCATTCCTTCTGCTACAACCGCATCGGCTCCTGCACGCTCCATCATTCTCGCCATGGCAACACTTGCCACCACAGGAATCACCTTAACGCCTGCATTACTCCAAAGCTCCATGAATTTTGCTGGATTTCCTGCGCCTGTGGTTACTACCTTTACGCCTTCCTCTACAACTATCTTTGCCACCTCTTCCGCATTGGGATTCAACAGCATAACATTGACACCGAAAGGCTTATCCGTCAGTTCCTTACACTTTCTGATCTCTTCTCTGACAATTTCAGGAGGCGCAGAAGCTGCACCGATGATACCTAAACCACCTGCATTTGACACGGCGGCAGCAAGCTTATGCTCTGCAACCCATGCCATGCCTCCCTGAATAATGGGATATTCAATTCCCAAAAGCTCTGTTATCTTAGTCTTCATATTAATATCCCTTAGTTTGCCTTATCGTTGATATAAGAAATAACATCTCCTACAGAAACAATCTTCTCTAAATCTTCGGAAGGAATCTCTACACCAAACTCATCCTCGAGAGCCATAACAAGCTCAAATAAATCCAAAGAATCTGCATTCAAATCCTCTTTGAATTTGGAATTCTCGGTAATCTCCATACCTTCAACATTAAGCTTCTCTTCAATAATCTCTTTTACCTTTTCAAACATTTTTCTTTTCTCCTTTTATAAATTAATTTGACTTTCAAATAGTTTGATTATCTATTATTTTGATATTCAAACTATTTAATCAAGAGAATACACCATTGTGTTTCTCTTGTCAATAGTTTTTATTTACAAATTTCCAATACCTTTTCCCGCGCAAGCTTTCCACCGAACAAATCCAATGCACTTCCGACCGTCACATTCACTCGTTCTCTGCCTAGCTTCTTAAGTAAATCAAGATCCTCATAGCTGTGGACACCGCCTGCATATGTAATGGGTTTTCCCTGCCATTCTCCCAGCAAAGCGGCCAGCTCTTCTTCGATTCCTTCTGCCTTTCCTTCCACATCAACCGCATGTACCAGAAATTCGTCACAATATTCCGAAAGCTTGTCCATAAGTTCTTTCGTCACAAGCTCATCAGTCAGCTTCTGCCACCTGTCCGTCACTACCACATAGCCCTTATCTGTCTTTTTGCAGCTTACATCCAATACCAGATGTTCTTTTCCCACCGCTTTTACAAGCTCCATAAGGCGTTCATAGTGAATACGTCCATCCTTAAACACATAGGAGGTAACAATCACGTGACTTGCTCCTGCGTCCAAAAATTCCTTTGCATTCCCGGGCGTAATTCCTCCACCCACCTGCAATCCGCCGGGATATGTCTTCAGTGCCAGAAGTGCCTGTTCTTTCGTTGCCTGATAATACTCACTGTCAGCAGCATTTAGCAATATGATATGTCCGCCTTTTATTCCGGCATCCTTATACAATTTTGCATAAAATGCTGCATCCTGCGTCGCTACAAAATTTTCTGTTGCCAGATTTCCCGCGTCTTTCAGGCTTCCGCCCACAATCTGTTTTACTTTACCGTTATGTATATCAATACAAGGTCTGAATTCCATCTATCTTACCTCTCTGTCATTATATTTTTAATCTTCTTTTACAGTAACTATTCAGCACTCCATTTGCACGCTCTGAATAATTACATTTTACAATAAAATTTTTACATAAACAATTGGAATAATTTTAAAAATCACTCATATAATATTATCAGTCGGCGATATTTTGTCGGATAAGCCTGTGTCAGCGCAGTTTTCACAGGCGGCTAATGCACAAAACAAATTCTAAACTGCGCAGAAATGAGGATAGTAATGAAAAAAACAAAAACTTTTAAGGGAGCAAAAAAGCTTCTGGTACTTGGACTTGTAGTCGTTTACATGTGCATGGCCTGCGGATGTACAGGTGATGACAGCGGTAACGATTCCGGCAGTTTAGCCGGAACCGAAACCGGTACAGAGACTTCTGATACCGGTATGGATGAGACCTCCACTGACACCACTACTGACAACGCTACAACCGATGATACCACAACCTCTGACAATCTGAATGACGCTACCGAAAATAACGCTTCTACCGGTGACAGTCTTTTGGAGGATGCAGGTAATACCGTAGGCGACATCGTAGATGACGCAGCAGATGGTGTTTCCGAAATCACCAATGACATTGTTGGCGGAGACAACAACAATACAAACAATACTGCAGGCGGTACTACCGGTGCTACCGGTACAGGTGCTGCAAACGGCGGCACTGCTGCAGGTCAATAAATTCTACTAAAAAGAGGCTGTCGCACGTTTAAGTGCGGGAGCTCTTTTTGCGTGGAACGCGGAGACGGAGTCATAGGTATCTGTTATCGCAGGCACGCTCTCGCTACGGTTCGCATCGCAACGGTACTAAGCTCGATTGCATCATTCGATGCAATGACCTCGCTAAGGACCGGCGTGCTCACAGTGCACTGCTTATCCCAGATACCCATGCCCCATCTGCGCTCCACGCAACAAGGCTGCAGGACAAATGCCCTACAGCCTCTTCATATCTCATTATATTACATACTTGCCTCGATGACATCCGCCATGGAGTACATTCCGGCGCCCTTGCCAGCCAAAAACTTAGCTGCCTGTACCGCCCCTTTACCAAATACAGCCTTGGAATATGCTGTGTGAGAAAAGGTAATCACTTCATCAGCACCTGCAAAAATTACGTCATGGTCACCTACAATGGTGCCTCCTCTGACTGCGCTGATACCGATTTCTTTCTTCGGTCTCTTCTCTCTTCTTGCACTTCTGTCATACACATACTCGTACTCATTGTCAAATTCCTCATTGATGGAATCTGCCAGTGCAAGAGCCGTTCCGCTGGGTGCATCTACCTTTAAGTTATGATGCTTTTCTACAATCTCCATATCAAAACCTGCAGGTGCAAGCACTCCTGCCGCTTCCTTCAACATCTTTAAGAGAAGGTTGATACCAAGGGACATGTTTGCAGATTTTAAAATTGCTACCTTCTTAGATGCTTCCGCTACCTTTGCAAACTGCTCTTCGCTAAGACCGGTAGTACAAAGTACACAGGGCAGATTTTTTGCCACACAATAATCCAAAAGGTTGTCAACTGCTGCCGCTACAGAAAAGTCTATCAGACAATCTGCTTCGATATCACAGCTGTTTATATCGGTAAATACGGGATACGGGTTGTGTCCGTCATCCCTTGCATCAATACCTGCCACCAATTCCACAGCATCGTCCGCAGCAATCAGCCCGCTGATTACCTGACCCATCTTGCCGTTACATCCGTGCATAATCACTCTAATCATACTATGTATCCTTTCTATGTGACGTAAGCTCTTATAAAATACCGTACTGCTCCATAGCCTTCTTTAATCTAACCACATTCTTCTCTTCCATCTCAGTAAGAGGCATACGAAGGGTTCCGTCACACTTGCCCATAAGCTCTAAAGCCTTCTTTACGGGAATGGGATTTACCTCACAGAATAATGCACCACAAAGTTCAATAGCTTCAAGCTGCATCTTACAGCTTCCTGCCACATCACCGTTAAAATACTTCTCACAGATGTCATGAGTCTGTCTGGGTGCCACATTGGAAAGGACTGAGATTACACCCACACCGCCAAGGGAAAGAATAGGTACAATCTGGTCATCATTACCGGAGTAAATATCTACCTTGCCGTCAGCAAGTGCTGCCAGCTGTGCAATCTGGCTGATATTTCCGCTTGCTTCCTTAACACCTACTATATTTTCCACGTCGTTGCAAAGTCTTACAACAGTCTCAGGTAAGATGTTACAACCGGTACGTCCGGGTACATTATACAGAATCACGGGAATCTTTACAGAATCTGCAACTGCTTTAAAATGTGCATACAGACCATTCTGTGTAGCCTTGTTATAATAAGGGCTAACTAACAACAGACCATCCACGCCGTACTTTTCTGCCTCCTGTGACAGATAAATTGCGGTCTGTGTACAGTTGGAACCTGTTCCTGCGATTACGGGAACTCTTCCTGCAACCACTTCAACACAATACTTAATCACATCCAAATGCTCCTCATGTGTCAGAGTGGATGCTTCACCTGTGGTTCCGCACACAACGATGGAGTCACTGCCTCCTGCAATCTGGAATTCTACCAAATCCCTAAACTGCTCATAATTCACTTCTCCGTTTGCTTTCATCGGTGTAACAATTGCAACACCTGCTCCTTTAAAAATAGCCATACGCTTCCTCCATTCCGTCTGCTTTGCAGACACATTATTTTAGAAGATTACGCCTTGAGTATTGAGATTCCATTCATAAAAAAAGCCAGCGCAAACGGCGCTGGCGGATGACACATGAAAAAATCCGTTATCCTCTTGATAGCGCCCCATCTATTTCTAGATGACAGTCATACGGCTCTTAACCGCATGCCCAAGAATTGACTTACAGGTCATCTCCTCTTTCGGCGTCTTCCCCTTTCTTCTCCCGTCTTCTGCGCCTGTCGCATCAGGAAGAATACTGTTGAAAAACGCAACCTCTACCTTCTTATACATCGAATCATAGCATCTTCTTATTTAACTGTCAACCTCTTTCTTTACCTGTCAGGCATTTTCTTCCAACAATTCCTCCTCGGCCAACAGTTCTAGCTTACTTACGGATACTTCAAAAGCCACTCTCTTTTCCACATTCTCTTCATCCAGCTTCTTCATATATTCACGGCTCTGGATTCTTCCCCATACGGCGCAACGTTCTCCTACCTTAAAGCCGTTTGCATAGCGCGCATTTCTGCCCCAGCAGATGCAAGGAATATAATCAGATTTTCCGTAAGGACGGTTAACTGCAAGCAAAAGGTCTGCTATTTCCCTGCCAAGTGGCGTCTTTCTGTAAATCGGCTCCTTACAGATATAGCCGTCCAAATAAATCTGATTGGTCTTGGAACTCTCTTCAACCTCCTCAAGAAACTCTATTTCTCTGGCAAATACGGAAAGCACCAGGCGGTTTTTTCTTTCCTCGTGACGATTGTAGGAACGGAATTGTCCGTTAACACAGATTAACATTCCCACATAATTTTCAGATACATCAAGCAATCTCTCGGACACCATGACCGGAATAATGTCATGGCTCTCACTAAGTCTCTGTACCTTTACGTCCACCATGTAAAATCCTTCCCCAAAGATTTCATGGCTATAGGAAAATTCACTTACAATTTCCCCCATAACCGTTACCTGATTGTTTTCAATTACCTTATCTGTCATTTTTGTTCTCCCTTCTTACACCTTAAGACTTTTTCCGGTAATAAACCTGTAATACAATATATTTATACTATAATTCAGACAAAAATAACACAAAAACACATCGCATATTTTCGTCAAATCGCGCGTTCTTTTACACAATTATCCCTTTTTTGTTGCACTCCCAAATAATAAGTGCTATACTGTAACAGTTTGAGAAAAAGCAGAAGAAAGGTCAGATTTCATATGAAGCAAAAAAGAGAAAATGTCAGAAACATTGCTATTATCGCCCACGTTGACCACGGTAAGACCACCCTGGTTGATGTTCTGCTGAAGCAAAGTGGCGTATTCCGTGAAAATCAGGAGGTTGCCGAGCGTATCATGGACAGTAACGATATTGAGCGCGAACGTGGCATAACCATCCTTTCTAAGAATACTGCCGTAATGTACAAGGATACTAAGATAAATATTATTGATACACCCGGACATGCTGACTTCGGCGGTGAAGTGGAACGCGTTCTCAAGATGGTAAACGGCGTTATCCTGGTAGTAGATGCCTTTGAGGGTGCCATGCCGCAGACCAAATTTGTGTTGCGCAAGGCTCTGGAGCTGAAGCTTCCGGTTATCGTTTGCATCAATAAAATTGACCGTCCTGAGGCAAGACCCGATGAGGTTGTTGATGAAGTATTGGAATTGTTTTTGGAGTTGGATGCTGATGATGCACAGCTTGATTGCCCTTTTGTATATGCTTCTGCCAAAGCAGGTATTGCTTCCCTGGAGGCAACCGAACCCGGAAGCAGTATGGAACCTTTGTTTGAGACCATCTTAGACTATATTCCCGCACCTGAGGGTGATCCGGATGAAGGCACTCAGGTACTGATTAGTACCATTGATTACAATGAGTATGTAGGCCGCATCGGTGTAGGTAAAGTAGACAACGGTACTATAAAGGTTAATCAGGATGTTGTTATCTGTAACCATCATGACCCTGACAAGCAAATTAAGGTTAAGGTAAGTAAACTTTACGAATTTGACGGCTTGAATAAGGTGGAAGTAAAGGAAGCCGGCATCGGTTCCATCGTTGCCATTTCCGGTATCAATGATATCAAAATCGGTGATACCCTCTGTGCTCCCGAAAATGTTTCACCCATTCCCTTCCAGAAAATCAGTGAGCCCACCATTGCCATGCAATTTATGGTAAACGACTCTCCTCTTGCCGGTCTGGAAGGCAAATTTGTTACCAGCCGCCATTTACGCGACCGTCTTTTCAAAGAGCTTAACACAGATGTATCCCTTCGTGTAGAGGAGACAGATGCCGCAGACTGCTTTAAGGTATCCGGTCGCGGTGAATTACACTTATCCGTACTCATCGAAAATATGCGCCGTGAAGGCTTTGAATTTGCAGTAAGTAAGGCAGAAGTTCTATATAAAAAAGATGAAAAGGGAAAGCTGTTAGAGCCCATGGAGCTTGCATATATAGATGTGCCTAATGAGTATGCCGGCTCTGTTATCGAAAAGCTTGGACAGCGCAAGGGAGAACTCAGAAACATGGGGACCATATCCGGCGGCACCTATACCCGTCTGGAATTCTCCATCCCTGCAAGAGGTCTTATCGGCTACCGCGGTGAATTTATGACGGACACCAAAGGAAACGGTATTCTAAATACAGTGTTTGACGGCTATGGACCGTACAAGGGAGATATCCAATATCGCAAGCTCGGTTCCCTAATTGCCTTTGAGGCAGGTGAGTCCATTACCTACGGTCTCTACAATGCTCAGGAACGCGGCATTCTCTTTATCGGCCCCGGCGAAAAGGTATACTCCGGTATGGTTGTGGGACAAACAGGACGTAGCGAGGATATTGAGATTAATGTATGTAAGAAGAAGCAGCTTACCAATACACGTTCCTCCAGTGCTGACGAGGCTCTCCGCCTGACACCGCCCAAGATATTATCTTTGGAACAATCATTGGATTTCATTGATACCGACGAGCTTTTGGAGGTTACTCCCACAAATCTGCGCATTCGCAAAAAGATTTTGGACCCTACCATGAGAAAACGTGCGGCAATGAAGAAATAAATATATATACTATAAAAGCTGTCGCTCTAAGGTTTAATACCATAAAAGCGGCAGCTTTTTTCAGCCTCTGTCTGCACAAAAATCATCCATATTATACAATCCGCACTGCTGCTTTACCGTCCACTTTGCCACCTCGATAGCGCCGTCCGCAAATGCCTCCCTGGAAGATACCTGATGCTTATAAGTAGTCACTTCATCCTTGCAATTGGCAAAAATGACTTCATGCTCTCCGAATATATTACCACCACGGACAGAAGATATGTTTATCATATCTTCCGTTATCCTATGGTTTGCTTTAACCAATGCATCCCTTATCATCAGTGCAGTTCCACTTGGTGCGTCTAATTTCAAATTATGATGATATTCCACTATCTGAATGTCCGTATCTTCACTGATTTTACCGACTGCAAACTTTAACGTATCAATAAAATCATGTAACGCAACACTAAAGTTACCTTCCATAAATACGGGCAACTGCTCTGCTAAATCCTTGATCTTTTCTAGGTCTTGCGGGGTAAATGCAGTGGTTGCAATGACCACCGGCTTTTTCATTGCCACATACTTAGGCAGACTGTCACGCATAAAGGTCTCTGCATTTGTGCAATCAATAAATACATCACACTCCACAGCCTTGCAAATATCGTCAATGATTTCTAACTGACAATTTCCACCTGCCACAGATGACATACTCTGACCCACATACTGATTACCTTTTCTCGCAATCGCATATTGCAGAGATACGTCATCCCTCTTCATAACATTTTTGATAATATTGCTACCTAATCTACCTGTACAGCCTACAATTGCTATTTTCATTCTTCAGCTCCACGTCTTTCCATTCGCGCTGCCGCCAAAGCTGCAGTCTTCTTCCATCTACCGATTTTATAACAAACCATGGTCAGAATTGCACCCATAATCCAGGTAATCAACAGTGAAACCTGAATACACTCACTGCGTCCGTAAGGAAGCTCCGGTGTTCTTGTGAAATAGGAAATACCGTAAGCAAGCGGTACTCTGAGAAGCACCGTGGTACAAAGTGACATCCACATAGGCGTAAGCGTATCACCTGCTCCACGCATTACACCCGAGAAATTCTGGGTAATTGCCATGGCAATATATCCCACTGCCAAAATTCTCATCATATAAACACTTCTGTCAATCAGGGATGCTGTATCGGTAAAAAGTGCCATCAGGTATTTACCAAAGATTAAGATAACTCCGGTAATCACCACTGCGCAGGATACGGATATAATCGCGCCCTGCTTTGCTCCCTTATGTACACGATCGAATTTACCGGCACCTACATTCTGCCCGGTAAAGGTAGTAAGTGCCATACCAAAGGAGAAATTAGGCATCATGGCAAAACCGTCCACACGCATTACAATAACGTTTGCTGCCATAAATTCTTTGCCAAAGCTGTTGGTTAAGGACTGCACCACAATCATCGCTGAAGAAAAGATTGCCTGAGTCAAACCGGAAGGAAGACCAAGCTTCACAATCTGCATCACATAACGCTTGGTAAGCTTAAACTGCTTTTTGCCAAGGTCAAACACTTCCCTCATATGTAACAGTTTCCACAGACAGAGTGCAGAAGAAATTGCCTGAGCAATTACGGTTGCCAAAGCAACACCTGCTACACCTAAATGAAATTGTGCTACAAATAAAACATCCAAAGCAATGTTAATTACTGTTGCTATCAACAAATAAATCAGTGCAGATACGGAATCTCCCATTCCTCTTAAAATACCGCTGAAAATATTATAGAATGCCATACCTGCGATTCCCAAAATAGAAATGGTAAGATAATTGGCACATCCATCATATATGTATCCGGGAGGTGTATTTAACAAATCCAATAGAAAGTGAATAAACTGCGGAACAGCTGCCACCATCAGCAAAATGGATACAAGTCCTGTCAAAACGATACTAGTACCGATGGTATTGGACAAATCCTCCCTCGCCTTAGCTCCAAAATACTGGGACACCATAATTCCCACACCAGATGAAATTCCTACAAATAGCACCAATAAGAGATTCAGAATCGGCATAACGCTTCCGACCGCCGCCAAAGCATCATCTCCTACATAATGACCTACTACAATACTGTCAACGGTACTGTACAGCTGTTGTGCTATGTTACCAATCAACATAGGCACGGAAAACATTACTATGTTTTTCCAGGGTTCGCCCACTGTCATATCTGTGGGTTCAAATAGTTTCTTTAACTTCGCAAACATCTTTTTACTTCCTCTCAACTTAATTTACCATAGCATTATAACATCCTAAATTTTATAAATCAAACAAAACTGTATATTCGGCAATTTCTGCATATGAATACACTGTGATTTGACACCAATCCGGCATACCACTATAATATTGCTATGTCAGATGAATGCCGATAGCAATATTATGTGAATAATACTTAGAGAACTTATGGAGAAACAAATGAACAACCTGATTGAAATTACAGATTTAAATAAATCTGAACTTGCTATTTACGCACAGCTTTCCGAAGTACAACTTCTGCGATACCATGAACCCGCTCCCGGATTGTTTATTGCGGAGAGTCCCAAAGTCATTGAACGTGCTTTGGATGCGGGATATGAACCCGTTTCTTTCTTACTGGAAACAGGAAGTATAAATGACCATACGGGAAAAATATTGGAACGTTGTTGCGATGTCCCGGTATATGCCGCTACTGCTGAAATCTTAAAGGGACTGACCGGTTATCAGCTTACCAGAGGACTTCTCTGTGCCATGAAACGCACCGCTTTACCCACTGTTTCCGAGGTTTGTAAAAATGCACACCGTATCGCTGTATTGGAGGATGTGATGAATCCCACCAATGTGGGCGCCATCTTCCGCTCTGCCGCTGCACTCAATATGGATGCCATACTTCTCACAGGTGGATGCAGTGACCCGCTTTATCGCAGAGCAATCAGAGTCAGTATGGGTACTGTATTTCAGGTGCCTTGGACAATTATCCCTAACTCGCTTGGCACGGATAACACATCTTACATAAATAAACTTCACTCCTTAGGATACAAAACCGCAGCCATGGCGCTCAGCAATAACTCTGTTTCCATTGGTGACCCTTGTCTTCAGAATATCGACAAACTGGCTATTATTCTGGGAACGGAGGGCGAAGGTTTACGAAAAGCCACTATTGCCGCATGCGATTATACCGTGAAAATACCCATGTCCCATGGTGTCGATTCCCTGAATGTAGCTGCAGCAAGCGCCATAGCGTTTTGGGAGTTGGGAAAATAATAAACGCATATTGCATACCACATTCTCACATGCCAAAAATCCTCCTACAGATGAATCTATCTGTAAGAGGATTTTCTAACTTATTACATTTGAATTTCGCCCCAGGCTACTACTTTCTCTTCACCATCAATGATTACTGTTCCAAAGCGATTAAAATCAATCTCACCATTCTCTACATACCAGTACTTCTCGTTTGCATATGCTACGCCGGTGTAGTCGAAGGAAATTACACCATTGATGACATACCACCACTTATCGTTGAAAGCTGTGTAGGCAAGTCCGGTATAATCAAAATTAATTTTGCCAACTTCTACATACCACCAGGTATCATTGTAGTAATAAACATTATTGTAGTCAAAATCAATACGTCCACCCTGGACATACCAACTCTGCTCATCATATTCAATCAGACCACAGTAAGTAAAGTCTATCTTGCCGTTTACCACATACCACCATTCACCGTTTACATATGCAAGTCCGGTATATCCGAAGTTCACACAGCCATTCTGAACGAACCACCAGTCATCATTGTAAAATACAAGACCGCCGTAATTAAAATCAATATGTCCGGTAACTACATACCACCAATTGTCGTTGACATATGCCAATCCGTTATAGTCAAAATTCACCTTACCATTCTCTAAATACCACCATGTATCATTAAAGAATACAAGACCGCCATATGTAAAATCAATCTTACCCTGTGATACATACCACCATTCATTATTGTAGAATGCTAGTCCATTATAAGAGGTATCCACTACACCGTCTACATAATAATAGTACTCACTATTCTCAAATATGATACCATTATATTTCGGAAGCTCAGGCTCAGGTGCAATTCCGTTTTCCTGAATTACAAAAGGAATTTCACAGGTAAAATTCCCGGTCCAGTCAGACACCTTCAAAGTATAATTACCTACCGGTAATTCTGCAGAGGGGGGTAACATACCACCGGAATAACTAAACTCATACTTTATACCGTAATTTATCCAATTTTCGTTGCGGTAGGAAAACAACAGCTCTGTTCCGTTTTCTGTAATACCCGTAAATCTGATTCCCCCAAGTATTTTATCAAAATATTTTTCCCCCGCCGAACGGTAGTATACTTGTCTGCAGTTATCTGCTCTCTTTAATTCACTCAGCTTTTCAATCTTGAGAAATGTTGTACTAAATTCCTCCTGTGCTCCCACAAATGCATAGTAGGCACCTGGAGTTTCTACATTAAAGGGTCTTGCTTCCATTCTTTCCGATACACGGTTTAGCTGACTGTCATACACATCAATATAAGAGTTTTCACTTGCGCGCAGTACATACCAGCCGCATTCCTCTGCAATCAGCTTCACAACATGTGAACCATCCTGACATCGATATCTCTCCGGATCACCCGCTAATCCCGAAATAATCGTTCCGTTCTTCATGACAAGCTCACAGTCCTCAATTTCCTTTACTTCAAAGTAAATTGGCTCCGACTCCTTATCTCCGGCGTATAAAATCGTATAGTATTCACCCACCGGAGCATTATGTCCAAACCATACCTCTGTTCCATCCTTTGTAAATGTTTTTCCACTCAGACCATATCTGCCTCTGTTATCTACATCATCAATAGTGGTAACTACTTCTGAACCATCCGATAATTTCAATGACAACCTGCATGCACCTGCCACTCCCCAATAATCAAAGCATCTGTAATAGGTTGTACGCACGGGCGCAGAAACAGACAACTCTACTACACTTGCTTCCTTCTTGGGAGTAACGGTTACCGTTGCCGCCTCTTCGTTACGCAGCATAAAATAATAAGTCTCATTCGCCTTTAAGGTGTCGTAATAGGTTGTTTTCCACTTCCAGCTGGATGATACCATTCCGCCAATTCTCATCGTCTCGGTACCTCCGGGCGATGTAAAATAAAAGGAATATGTCCCTGACTCCGAAGGGGTAAACTCAAAAAAGGACACCCTGTTTGCCTGTACTGTATCCGAAGCCACCTCACCCATAATAATTTGGGGGATATCTGCTTTCCTTACGGACATAGTCATGGCACCTTCCTGAGATCCACTAAATCGTAAATAGTAAGATCCCGAATCTTCAAACTCAAGCACATCACCGGAAAAGATTAAATTTGACCCTGCATAAAGACCTCTTCCAGTCAAATAATTCAATTCCATATCATATAGATCGTATGTCATGGTTCGCATGCTGCCTTCAATGATATATTTACCCGCCTCTGTAATGTCCAGACGATAATACATAAGAACATTGTCTGCCACCTCATACTCCTCGCCCAATGTCAGCACAATCGGGTCCTCAAAAGAGTCCCCTGCCGCCTGCACATGCAGCCCACACTTTACCGAAAACAGACAACACATCATCAGTAAAAGTCCCAATACATATTTGCATTTACCCATTTGATTTTCCTCCTTGGTCTATAGGTTGCATCTCTTCTTTAAAGATATCATAATTCCACTTAAAAGTAAACAAATCCTCTTGCAGAACTTATCGTCCGCAAGAGGATTTATCTTAAACTAGTTCATCAAAATCTCGCCAAAGGCTACATCCTTTTCTACACCATCAATGGTTACCTTTCCAAATCTCTGGAAGTCGATTTCACCACGTTCTACACCCGTATGTCAAGCACACGACAAAAATTTTTAGCTTGCGCTTGAAGTTTTTTCAAGCGCAGCCGGTTCCTGACGCTCTGCGAAAAACTCGCGGAGCTTTTCTGCATCTTTGGAAAGGAATCCA
>SVFG01000054.1 GCA_015056975.1 Lachnospiraceae bacterium
GCATTCGCCGTGTTGTCCAATGTCCAAATATGCTCTTACGTGTGCAAGCACCCGACGAGCAGTATTTTGACATTGTCCAGCATGGCTCATTGCTAACGCGCAAATTCTAATTTACAGGGGATAAGCATGAAAGAACTGTTATTAATCGTTGGTATTATAAGCATAATAGCTTGCGTATTATCCTTGCTATATGCTGCATTAAACAGACACGGATACTATCATCTGCATGACGGAGAAGGAGATATGTACACCAGATTGCATCGGAGAATGATTGTTTCATTTGTAGTTGGAATTGTTCTTGCGGTGATAGGAGTAGCGTGTATAATTATTTGGACAAAAATTTAAGAAAGAGAACATAACAGGAGGAAAATAGACAAATGAACCGTTTTGAGTACATTGTTGTCAGCATTGACGGCGACTACGCACATTTGAAAAGAACCGACATAGAATCAGAGGAGTTAAAGCTTGTGGCACGTGCCCTTTTACCACCTGAAATTATGGAGGGTACCAGGCTTCTCTATGAATGGATGCAATACTCGATTATGGAGTAGGAGGATCTGATAAATGCGAACACCGGAAGAAATGTTGAATTTAATATTGAATGTAGCAAAAGAAGATGAGCGCATCCGCGCGGTGAACATGGGCGGTTCCAGAGCAAATAGGGATTGCCCGCCGGATATCTATCAGGATTTTGATGTGGAATTTCACGTGACGGATGTGGCTCCTTTTTGGGATAATGAGGCGTGGATTGAAGAAAAATTCGGAAAGCCTTCATTAATGCAAAAGCCGGAAAGTATGGAACTGATACCGCCCGATAATGATGGCAATTATTTTTATCTGATGATATTTCCGGATGGCAACAGAATTGATTTATGCATCACGGCTGCGGAATATGAGGATGATGGCGAGCCCATGCTCCTACTGCTTGACAAGGATGGTACTTTCCCCGAGATACAGATTGCAGAGGACTTTTGGTATGTAAAGAGACCGACGCAGAAGCTTTTTGCGGATTGCTGTAATGAGTTTCATTGGTGCATGAATAATGTGGCAAAGGGAATCGCCAGGGATGAACTATCTTATACCATGGACATGCTTAATAACTGTGTCCGGGAAATGTTTATCTTAATGCTGGAATGGTATGTGGGTGTAAACTATGATTTTAAAGTTTCGGCAGGCAAGCGCGGCAAATATCTGAAAAAATATTTACCCGAAGACATATACAGAAGATTTCAGAAGACCTATTCCGATGCGGACTATGACAATATGTGGAAGGCTGCGTTTGAGATGTTGTATTTGTTTGGTGATGTGGCAAGGGAGGTAGCCGCAAAGCTTCAGTTTACCTATGATGAGGCGGAAGAACGGGGAATTGAACATTATATGAAGCAGTGTAGGGAAGATAACTTTAATCCTTGAGGATATGGGAGCCGTTTATAAATAGCGGCTCTTTTTCATATTTTTTGTAGCTTTTTTGTCTGCCGGGTTGTATTACCTGTGAAAGGTGGTGAGAATATGCAAAAGAAATCATGGCGCGCAGATGATTCCTTAAAAGAAAAAATTAAATTATACTCCCCGATGGTATACCACCTTGCATATTCACTGGTAAAGAATAGGGCGGATGCAGATGATATTCATCAGGAAGTATTCATAAAGTACATAAGTAAAAGTCCCTGTTTTGAAAGTGCGGAGCATGAGAAAGCATGGCTTATTAAGGTTACGACAAATCAGTGTAAGAACTGGTGGAAGGCGGCGTGGAGGCAGAAGATTGTCAGCCTGTCCGAGTATGAAGAGGAAGGCAGAGAATTGGCAGCGCCTCAGGATATGCATGGGGAGGAAGCAGGACTCATTGACAAAGTGAAGTCGCTCTCGTGGAAGTATAGGGTTGTGATTCATCTATATTATTATGAAGAGTTGTCCGTTGAGGAGATCGCAAAGAGCCTGGAGTTAAAAGCCTCTACCGTGCGTACGCATCTGACAAGGGCCAGAAGAAAATTGAGTGAACTCTTAAAGGAGGAAGTGTGATGTTTCAGGATGAATACAAAAAAGCTTATAACAAAATAGAAGTACCACAATTAAACATAAATGAATTGCGGATGCAGGCAGAAGAAAGGAGTGCAGGGAAGAAGGTATTTCGTAGTATTAGGTTGATAGCGGCCCCCGTTTTGTCCCTGTGCCTGATATGTGTGCTGATTGTACCGGTAATGGCAAGAGAATTTCCGGCTGTCTATCGGGTGATTCAAAAATATGCGCCGGCATTGGCAGCAAATATTTTGCCTGAGGAGATTCAATCAACCAATAAGGATATTACTCTGCAGATGGAAGCTGTAAACATAAAGGATAGTAATGCGGAGATTATTTTATCTTTCCGGGATGCGGAGGGAAGTGCGAAGGATTTGATTAAAGGGAAAGTAGACTTGTATGACAGCTATCGGATCAGGAATTATGGGGAGACAAGTGTAATAAGCGGATGTTCTTTCTTGGAATATGATCCGATAGAGGATAAAGCTTATTTTCAAATTATGATAACTTCAGATAAGGACTTTCCCAAAGGCAAGGTGAAATTCGAGGTAGATCAGCTTTTAACAAGTTGTGTGGAGGAGGAACGTTTGATAGACCTTACAGAGTTGAGCAATAATCCCAAAGAGAAGCTTGTGGAGGCAAACGGTGTAGGGGGGATACTGACGGATAGAAGCCGGATCCCTTTCTTTGTCGGAAGCGCAGATGGACATAGATATACGGTGCGTGTTATGAACGAAGTAGCATTGCAAGAAGAACTCCTTGATGATTTGCGGATAACGGGAATTGCTTACGACGAGGGGATACTTCGGGTACAGCAGTGCCGTGGTAATTTGGAGAATGCAGACAGACACATCAGCCTATATATGAAGGATGTGAATGAGAATGAAAGAATCCCGGATATGTCCGTGGGCTGGAAAGAGGAAATTCAGGGACAAGAGGTTCTGTTTGACGAAACCTGGTTTTTGATTTCCGAGGAAGAACTAAGGCAATATGAATTGTACGGGATGTTTTATGTTACGGACGGAAGCCTGAAAGGGGATTGGGAGATTGTTTTAAGCTTGGATAACACGCAAAAATAACATCTTACCACCAAAGATTAACCACTTACGCAAAAGGTATTTACTTGTATTTTATTTCCGCTATACTGTACTTATCAACAGTTGCAGCAGTTTGAAAGACTGATACAAAGGAAAGGGTCAGTATGAAAGTAAAAATCGAAATCGCTTCCGGGGTATCGGAACCTGAGGTTCTGATACGGTGTGAACGGTTGGATGAATCGGTGATAGCCCTGCAGAATTATATTTTAGAGCAAAGTCACAGCAGTCAGGTGTTTATGCTAAGACAGGGTGAAACGGAGTACTATATACCGGTGAAGGACATTCTCTTCTTTGAGACTGAGGGGCGCATGATTGCCGCCCACACCAAGGATAAGCTGTTTGAGGCGGAGTACAAGCTTTACGAGCTGGAAGAGCTCTTACCTCCAAGCTTTATGAGAATATCCAAATCCACCATCGTGAATATGGATTACATATATTCTATTACCCGTAATCTGACGGCGTCCAGCGTCATCGAGTTTAACGGAAGCAAAAAAACGGTATTGGTATCCAGAGGATACTACAAGGCACTAACGGAACGATTAAATACAAGGAAAGGCATAGGTGATTTAAGATGAAACAGGTAAAGAAAATTTATTGGGGTATTATGTTTATTGCAATGGCAGCATTGCTGATTGCGGGTAGTATGGGCTATCTTAAGGGATTTGGTGTTTGGAATATTATTGCTACCATCATATTGGGAAGCAGCTTTTTAAGCGGACTTTTTAAGTTGGAGTTCGGGAACATGGTGGTTTCGGCGGCGATATTTTTGTGGATTAATGACGAATGGCTCGGAATCGGCAAGATCCCCTTCTGGCCTCTGTTTGGCGCTGCAATCCTGTTGACTATCGGTCTTCATATTCTGTTTCCCCATGCAGGGAAAAAGCACAAATGGCACAAGCACATTGCAAGTCATGTGAATAACGGAATCCATGTAAATGTAAATGATGGTGAGAACAAGGCGCATGTAGAGTATACCACCAGTGAGAATGGTGAGGTAATAAAGTGTGAAGTAGCATTTAGCGAAGCTGTAAAATATGTAAACAGCATGGAACTTTGCAGGCTGGAGACGGAGTGTGCTTTCGGTTCACTTAAGGTTTATTTCGAAAATGACACCTTAAAGAACGGTGAGGCGTGGGTAGATGCAGAGAGCTCCTTTGGTTCCACAATCTTCTTTGTTCCTGCAAGCTGGAAGGTAATCATGGATATGGATACGGCTTTCGGTGGTGCAAAGGAGACCGGACACTGCAATCCCAACGGAGAAAATGTGCTTCACATTTCCGGAGATGTTGCGTTTGGTTCACTTGAAATTAAATATGTATAGTGTATGGCTTGAGCGATGAGAGTTGGTACACCCGTGACCATTATGGCACGGGTGTATCTTTTGTTTTGTTTGTTATTTTAGATAAAATAGAAAATATGCGGTATTTTGGCAGTACTTTTCCATTTGATTTTTGTTTCCTAAAAGCCTCTGTTTTCGTTTGGGGAAAAATGGTAGAGTGTAAGGGTAAAATATATGAGGGATGATGTTGGCTTACAAAGGAGGGAAAAACAAGAAAGAGAAGGTTACAAAAATGGAAAGATGTAATTTTTTTGGAAAGATAATTGCATCTGCCGGGTACGACGCGCAGTGCGCATTGCTGGAAATCAAGTTTGTAAAGGGTGGGCGTTTAAGTCGGTTTTGTGACGTGCCGGAAGAGATTTGGTATATTTTCAGGTGCGCAGGTGATCCGGATATGTATTTTCATAAGAATATTAAATGTAGATTTAAGGAATTGGAATAGGGCGAATTTGGTACAACGAAGAAAACAGACAGTGCAGAGGGGGCTGTCTGTTCTTTTGTTCGTAAGATTAAGGATATATGAAAAATTTGAAATAAATTGATTTTTGTCTTTCCCAAAAAAGTGTAATATGCTATACTGTTACAGGAGTGGCATATTTGATGTGATGAAAGTGGTATGAAAGGTATGTCGGAGAATAATCAGCAGACGCACATCGACCGGAAAAAGAGAGTGCGGTTTTTAAAAAGAATGATTATTATGATGCTGGTGTTGTCAATACTGACTCCCTGTATTTTGTGCGTTATCCTGTTTAGTAAGGTAAATGCACTTGGCAGGGAAGTCTCATTATTGAACAGTCAGCTGGTGCAGTTGCAGGTGGAACTTCAGACACAGGCTGCACAGCTTAGTGCTTCTTATGAAGTTCATGAGAAGGATGAGGAGACAGAGCCGGTTCCCACCCATGTGGCGACAGCAGAAGCGTATAATGAGGAGCTTAAGAGCGAGAAAACAGAAATAATAACGAGCGTTATAGAGAAGCCGGAACCCGAATTGCCTAAGGAGCATCTGCACAAGGTTTATCTGACCTTCGATGACGGTCCCAGTATTTACACCAATGACATCCTGGATATTTTGGACAGGTATGATGTGAAAGCTACTTTTTTTGTGGTTGGCAAGGAGAGCGAAGAGGCACAGGCGGCCATGCGTCGTATCGTAGAGGACGGACATACATTGGGAATGCATTCTTACAGCCACATATACCGTGACATATATCATTCCGTTGATAATTTTTCGGCGGACTTCCAAAAGTTGAAGGAGTATCTGAAGGAAGTGACCGGTACGGACTGTAAGTTTTACAGATTTCCGGGAGGAAGCTCCAATGACGTGACAGAGCTGGATATCAGGGTGTTCGGTGAATATCTTGAGAGTCAGGGAGTGACCTATTTTGACTGGAATGCAGCGTCCGGAGACGGTAGGACATCACTGCTTTCCGTGGATGAACTGACCGCTAACAGTTTAAAAGGGTTGACACAAAGGGAGACTACGATAATACTGTTACATGACGCGGCAAGCAAGCGCAGTACGGTTGAGGCGCTGCCTATTATCATTGAGAACATTTTGGCATTGGAGGATACTGTAATCTTACCGATCACAGAGGAAACCGAGCCGGTTCAACATATACAAATGAATGAGTGAATGGAGGTAATATCAGATATGGGTTTTTTCTCGGATTTAAAAGAGGATTTGTCACAGGCTGTCAATGAATTGATGCCTGATGAGGAAAAGGAGACTGCTGATAAGGAAGATGCGGCAGTGTCTTTGGATGAGATGTTAGAAAACATTGATGCTATTCAGTTGGATGAGGCAGTATCGGAAAATACCGAAAAGCCTGAATCAGAGCAGGAGACAGCAGATGAAGCTGATGCAGAGCTTGAAGGTGTAGATATTGATAGCATGCTGGAGAGCGTGCTGGCAAAAGAGCCTGCAAAAGAAGAAAACAGTGTAAAAGAGAGCAAAGGAGCAGAGAGAACTATGGATAGCTACAATACCAGAACAGTTTCAGACGAGACCGCAGTCATTACCGGAGGCATGACAATAACGGGTGATATTTTATCAGAGGGCTCTGTTGATGTCATCGGTTGTGTAAACGGTAATATTGATATTCTCGGTAAATTGAACGTTACAGGATATATCAACGGAAACTCCAAATCGGCAGAGATTTATGCAGAGGGAGCGAAGATTAACGGTATGGTTGAGAGCCAGGGCGCAGTAAAAATCGGTGCTAGCTCCGTAATTATCGGTAATATTTCTGCTACCAGCGCAGTGATTGCAGGTGCGGTAAAGGGTGATATTGATGTAAGAGGTCCCGTTATTTTGGATGCATCCGCAATTGTAATGGGTAATATCAAGTCTAAGTCCGTACAGATTAACAACGGCGCGGTTATTGAAGGTATGTGTTCACAGTGCTATGCAGATGTAAGTCCTACTTCTTTCTTTGATGATTATAAGCCTGAAGCAAAGAAGGTAAAAAAATAGGAGGCAGGGACAATGAGCAGAATCTTACTTAAATTAAGCGGTGAAGCGCTTGCCGGCGATAAGAAGACGGGCTTTGATGAAGAGACTGTCAGAAAAGTGGCACTTCAGGTAAAACAGCTTGTAGATGATGGCGTTGAGGTCGGTATCGTAATCGGCGGAGGAAATTTCTGGAGAGGTCGTTCCAGTGAGAATATTGACAGAACCAAAGCAGACCAGATTGGTATGCTTGCCACGATTATGAACTGTATTTATGTTTCCGAGATTTTCCGCAGTGTGGGCATGATGACCAATATTCTGACGCCTTTTGAGTGCGGCTCCTTTACCAAGCTGTTCTCTAAGGACAGAGCAAATAAGTACTTTGCTAAGGGTATGGTGGTATTTTTTGCAGGTGGTACGGGACATCCCTACTTCTCTACGGATACAGGCGTGGTGCTTCGTGCCATCGAAGTAGATGCAGATGTGATTCTGCTTGCAAAGTCTATCGACGGCGTATATGATGATGATCCCGGTAAGAATCCTAATGCGAAGAAATATGATGAGGTAACCATTGATGAGGTGATAGCCAAGAATCTGCAGGTGGTAGATATGACTGCATCTATTCTGGCAAGAGACAATAAGATGCCTATGTGGGTATTCGGTCTTAATGAAGAGAACAGCATCGTGAATACCATGAAAGGTAATTTCAACGGAACAAAGGTAACTGTATAAAATTAAAAGAAGAATTAACAATAGAGACATCGATACAGACGATGTGATGGAGGTAATATGGACGCTAGATTACAGCAGTATGATGACAAGATGAAAAAGGCATTTGAATATTTGGAGGCTGATTATGCAGCTATCCGTGCGGGACGTGCAAATCCCCATGTTTTGGATAAGCTTCGTGTAGATTATTACGGAACTCCTACCCCTATCCAGCAGGTAGGTAATGTAACCATTCCTGAGGCACGTATTATCCAGATTGCGCCCTGGGAGAAGTCCCTGCTCAAGGAGATTGAGAAGGCTATTTTGACCTCTGATTTGGGAATTAATCCTTCCAATGACGGTAGCGTAATCCGTCTCGTGTTCCCTGAGCTTAATGAGGAGCGCAGAAAGGATCTTGTAAAGGAAGTAAAGAAGAAAGGTGAGGATGGCAAGGTTGCAATCCGTAACATCAGAAGAGACGGAAACGACGCTTTCAAGAAGCTTGGTAAGACCGAGGTTTCCGAGGACGAGATTAAGATGCTGGAGGACCAGCTCCAGAAGCTTACAGACAAGTATATCAAGGATATTGATGCCTTGATGGATGCAAAGTCAAAGGAAATCATGACAGTGTAATAGGCTGCGCAACGGCACAGCTGAGAATAAGAACTCAAGGGGCGGAAAGTGCGCAAGCTTATCCGCCCCATGTTCGGATAAAGGGCATGGTAATGGGATGGATAAGGATTTGAAGATGCCAAATCATGTGGCGATTATTTTGGATGGTAACGGAAGATGGGCAAAGGCTAAGGGCATGCCCCGCAATTACGGGCACGTGCAGGGCGCCAAGACTGTTGAAGTTATCTGCGAGGAAGCCTACAAAATGGGGATTCAGTATCTGACGGTATATGCGTTTTCCACGGAAAACTGGAACAGACCGAAGGATGAAGTGGATGCCCTCATGAAATTACTTCGCAACTATATGAAGAATTGTCTGAAGACGGCGGAAAAGAACCGCATGTGTGTCAGGGTTATCGGTGACAAATCGAGGCTTGATGAAGACATCCGCACCAGAATAGAAGAACTGGAAGAAGCAACAAAGAACAACGATGGTCTGCACTTCCAAATAGCTATTAATTACGGTGGCAGGGATGAACTCGTGCGTGCGGTAAAGAAGCTTGCGGATAAGGTGCTTGCAGGTGAGCTTATGGGTGAGGCCATAACGGAAGATAATATTAGTGACTGTCTGGATACCGCAGGTATACCGGAGCCTGATTTGCTAATCCGTACCTGCAATGAACAGCGTATTTCAAATTTTCTGTTGTGGCAGCTTGCTTATACAGAATTTTATTTTACGCCTGTTCCATGGCCGGATTTTTCAAAAGAAGAATTGATAAAAGCTGTGGAAGCATATAATCATAGAGACAGAAGATACGGTGGATTAAAGGAGGAGTAGCCTATGTTTTGGACCAGATTAGCAAGTGGAATTGTGTTGATAATTATCGCACTGCTTACGATGAGTCTGGGTGGGGTTCCATTATTGGCAGTAACACTTTTGATTGCGCTGATAGCATACAAAGAACTCACGGGAGCACTTTTGTGCACCACGGAAGGGAAAAAGTTAAATTTATTGGAAATATTGGGACTTTTAGGTGTGGTGGCATACTATGCAACCATTTACTTTACAAATGATACGATATGGCTGTTAATGTGTATTGTTTTTGTTTTCATGGCATTAATGTTTGCCTATGTAATAACCTTTCCCAAGTTTAAGGCAAGTCAGGTGCTGGGTGCCTTCTTTGCATTTATGTATGCGCCTCTGATGCTTTCTTTTGTGTATCTGACAAGGGAGTGTCCCCATGGTTTGTACATGGTGTGGATGATTCTTATCAGTGCGTGGGGCTGTGACACCTGCGCTTATGCGGTGGGAATGCTTATCGGTAAAAAGAAAATATTCCCGGTGCTAAGTCCCAAAAAGTCTTTGGAGGGCTGTATCGGAGGAGTGCTGGGCGCGGCACTTATTGGTGGCCTGTACGGGTACTTTTTCGTGGAAAAGATGTTCCCGGAGCAGAAGGTTACCTTACTGATTGCCTTTATCTGCGGTGCGGGAGCAGTTATGAGTATGGTTGGAGATTTGGCGGCATCAGCTATCAAGCGAAATCACAATATCAAGGATTACGGCAAGCTGATTCCCGGACATGGCGGTATCATGGACCGCTTTGACAGCATGATTGTGACTGCGCCCATGATTTATTTCCTAACCATATTATTATTTCAGTTTTAGGTACTGACATTTAGGAGTGACTGATATATGAAAAAAATTGCAATACTTGGATCTACAGGCTCCATCGGGACCCAGACGCTTGAAATTGTGAGAAGCAATCCGGATTTGCAGGTGGTGGCGCTGGCTGCTTCAAGCAGTGTGGAGAAAATGGAGGCCCAAATCAGAGAGTTTAAGCCCTTGATTGCTGTTATGTGGAATGAAGAAGCAGCTGCAGATTTAAAGAGGCGGGTGGCGGATATGCCTGTAAAAGTACTTTCCGGAATGGAAGGACTCTTAGAAATAGCGGTGATGCAGGAAGCGCAGGTATTGGTTACGGCAATCGTGGGTATGATAGGAATTAGACCTACCATTGCGGCCATAGAAGCGGGTAAGGACATTGCCCTTGCCAACAAGGAAACGCTGGTGACGGCAGGGCACATCATCATGCCTCTTGCAAAGAAATGCGGTGTTTCCATTTTGCCGGTAGACAGTGAACACAGTGCAATCTTCCAATCCATGAATGGTGAGCCGAAAAACCGCATCTCCAAGATTTTGTTGACGGCATCCGGTGGGCCTTTTAGGGGAAAAACCAGGGCAGAGATGGCTAACATGCAGGTGGAGGATGCCTTGAAGCATCCTAACTGGGCGATGGGACGCAAGATTACCATCGATTCTTCTACCATGGTAAATAAAGGTCTGGAAGTCATGGAGGCAAAATGGCTCTTTGATGTGGGACTTGACAGGATACAGGTGGTAGTGCATCCGCAGAGTATTATTCATTCCATGGTGGAATACGAGGACGGTTCGATTATGGCACAGATGGGTATGCCGGATATGAAGCTTCCAATCCAGTATGCGCTGTTTTATCCGGACAGAAGGCCTATGGAGGGGAAACGTGTAGATTTCTTTGAGCTTGGACGAATGACCTTTGAAAAGCCTGATTTAGAAGCCTTTGTAGGTTTAAAGCTTGCGTATAAGGCCGCGGAAGCGGGCGGAAGTATGCCCACGGTGTACAATGCAGCCAATGAGAAGGCTGTGGAGCTTTTTCTGAATAAGAAGATTACTTATTTACAGATTACGGATATCATAGAGGAAGCTATGGCGTGTCATACCGTAATTGATAATCCTTCCGTAGAACAGATTCTGGAAGCGGAGAGACTTGCGTATGAGTATATTGAAGGTAAATACACCATATCCTTGGAGAGGGATACAAAAAACTACTACTAAAGTTTTGAGGTTTTGTTGAGTTAATGATTGCTACTATTTTATTATTTATTCTGGTATTCGGGGTTATTGTGATTTCCCATGAATTCGGACATTTTCTGTTGGCTAAGGCAAATGGTATTCATGTGGTAGAGTTTTCAGTGGGAATGGGACCTAATATTTTCTCTTTCAAGAAGGGAGACACCAAATATTCCATCAAACTGCTTCCGATAGGCGGAGCCTGTATGTTTGAAGGTGAGGATGGCTTGAATGCCAAAGAAGGGGAAATGAGCGAAGGGGCATTTCCCAATGCAAGCGTCTGGGCAAGGATTTCCACCGTGGTGGCAGGTCCGCTGTTTAATTTTATTCTTGCTTTTATCGTGTCCCTGATTATGGTGCAATTTATTGTAATTCAGGAGCCGGTTATCACGGAGGTGACGCAGGAGAGTGCGGCACAGGAAGCAGGGCTTTTACCCGGGGATAGGATTATTTCCTTAAACGGCAGTAAAGTTTACCTGTATCAGGAGGTATCTGTATTCAATCAGATGAATAAGGGCGCTGAGGTTACCGTGGTATATGAGAGAGACGGAGAAAAGCGCGGTACCGTGCTGACACCGAAATTCGATGAGACCTACGGCAGGTATATGTTTGGTATCGTCAATAATTCCTATGTGGAATTAAAGGGGCTGGACGGACTCAAATACGCCTGGTATGAAGTCAGAAGCGGAGTGATTACCACATACAAGAGTCTTGCTATGCTGATACAGGGAAAGGTGTCACGTACAGAAGTGGCGGGACCTGTAGGAATGGCCAATATTGTGGGTGACATTTATGAGGAGACCAAGGATTCTCCCATGGATGTATTTGTAAATATGTTGAACATTATTATGCTGTTGTCGGTCAACCTGGGTATCTTGAATTTATTGCCCATACCGGCACTGGACGGAGGCCGATTGGTATTCTTGCTGATTGAACTTGTGAGGGGCAAGCCGGTGCCGCCGGAGAAGGAAGGCATTATTCATTTTATCGGTTTCGTATTCTTTATGATACTGATGGTTGTCGTATTCTTTAATGATATTTCTAATATCTTTTTCTCAAAGTAAGGTGACTTGCGGGGGCATCGGCCTGATGCTCCCGGGAATATTCTTATCAGGATTTGAATCCCCTAATAACAAAATATTGACAAAGGAAAGGCGTGGACTATGGAATATGTAACGGCTTATTTTTGGCACCCCCAAAGCAATGCCTGCTCGCTCCTTTTGCAACAGGCAGAGGAAAGAAGAGGGTATCAGATTGTACTTGCATGTATCTGCGAGGAAAGTACAAGCAAAACAGATTATCTTATCGAAGCATTGCGTGACTGGCTTTGCCACGAGGTGCTCACCGGTCAAAAGAACCCACAAAAAAGATTAAGGGCATTGGCAAAAAGAATACCTGCAATTATTTCAAGAGCAGAAAGAAACAAAGAGGAAACACCTCTGTGCGGAATACTATGTATCGACCGATATTTCTGTATATTTGCAAGAGAGTGTGGAATACAGATATTTAATACCTGCTTTGGCAGAGCGCATGCGGAAGAATTCCTCTTTAAGAAGGAAATAAATATTCAGCTTGGTGAATTGGAGAGCGGTGTGGGAATACTTCTTAGCAGTAGTGGGTTGCGGGATAAAACAGATAAACAAAGGACCTTGGAATGTCTGATGGTGCAGGAGATTTTGGATAATAGCGGAGCGGAAAGGCATCTGAAAGAAATGTGCACGCAGGCGCAATCAGAAGGGGCAACTAATATTGCAGCAGTACTGTTGCTTTCAAAGTAAGGAGGGTAATAATGAAAGGAAACGCAAAATACGGACAAGCTTTGCTCTTAGGGAAAGGAGGCTTTGGAAGTGTATATAGGGTCGAAGAAACTGCTACCGGCAAATTATTTGCCTGCAAGGTGGCGGACGGAGTGGGACGTAAATATCTAAGGAAGGAAGCTCTTATATTGAGAGAATTCAAGCATCCGTTGTTTCCGTTTTTTAAGGAAGCATGGGAGAAGGACGACAAGATGTTTCTCTGTATGGAATATGTGCCAGGAGGTACCTTGGAGGCATTTGTGCAAAGGAGAGGAAAGATACCGGAAGCAACAGTGACAATAATCGCGGCTGAACTTGCGGAAGGACTGGCTTTATTACATAAGAGGGGATATGTTTACAGAGATTTAAAGCCGGCAAATGTATTAATCAGGCAGGATGGAAGAGTAAAGCTTTTGGATTTTGGGTGCATTTGCAGGGCTGAAGAGGTATGTGACAGTCTGGCGGGAACTCCCGGTTTTTCCGCACCCGAGCAGTTTGAGAAAGGATGTCCGAGAGCGGTTATGGATATATATGCATTGGGAAAGATAATGCAATATATGCTGCTTGGGGGAGGAGAGGAAGGCGGTTTTGAAAAATGTAAATGCAAAAGACGAATCCGAAAGATGGTGGATTATTGTACAAAAATGGAAAGTAATACCAGACTTCCTTCCGTGGAAGTACTGCTTCCTATGTTGCATGGAATAAAAATACAGTCGAATTATTGGATAATGCGTGATATATGGAAGAGAGGGGAGATGAACAGCTAATATTCGTGTGGAAAAGTGTGTATCTCAAAAAGTACTTGAAAAAGATGCATAAACCACTTGCCGTTTTGCAAATTATTGATTATACTAAGAGATAGTTCCAAATACATATTTACAAAAAGGAGAATATATTATGCGTTTTTTTATTGATACCGCAAAGGTAGAAGACATTAAGAAAGCAAACGACATGGGAGTTATCTGTGGTGTTACCACCAACCCTTCCCTTATTGCAAAGGAAGGCAGAGTATTCGAAGAGGTTATCGCTGAGATCGCTTCCATCGTAGATGGTCCTATCAGTGGTGAAGTTA
The DNA here is from genome assembly GCA_015056975.1 of Lachnospiraceae bacterium. Lineage (GTDB taxonomy): Bacteria > Bacillota > Clostridia > Lachnospirales > Lachnospiraceae > Acetatifactor. Next base: position 13,977 of record SVFG01000054.1, read on the forward strand.
AGGCTACCACCGTTGATGCTGAGGGCATGATTAAAGAGGGTAGAGAAATCGCTAAGATTCATCCCAACATGGTTGTTAAGATTCCTATGACCGTAGAAGGCTTAAAGGCTTGTAAGGCTCTTACTGCAGAAGGCATCAAGACCAACGTTACCCTGATTTTCTCTGCTAACCAGGCACTTTTGGCAGCTCGCGCAGGCGCTACTTACGTATCTCCTTTCCTTGGCCGTCTTGATGACATCAGCCAGAGAGGTGTAGATCTGATCCGTGAGATCGCTGACATTTTTGCAGTTGCAGGTATTGAGAGCCAGATTATCGCAGCAAGCGTTCGTAATCCTATCCATGTAACTGACTGTGCACTTGCAGGTGCTGATATCGCTACCGTTCCTTACGGCGTTATCGAGCAGATGGTTAAGCATCCTCTTACCGACGCAGGTATCGAGAAGTTCCAGGCTGACTACAGAGCAGTTTTCGGCGAATAATTCATATCGTTATTCAAAAGCTGTGGCATTTTGCCACAGCTTTTTTTCTTTGGTTGCAACATAATTCTTGACGGCAGGAAGTTTTTTCCATTATAATTATTTTTATTTGTGGGAGTGTACGCAATGAAGAAATTATTTCATAAGAAATCCGATGTAGCAGCATTGCAAAAGGAAACTTTAGACAGATTACGCCTGCATTTTGTATTTAACAGCTTAAATGCCATCCGTTATCTGATAAAGAAGCAACCGGATGTGGCGTATGACATGGTGTATGACCTGGCAACGTATCTTAGGGGGTGTAGTGAGAGCATTGTAGAAGATACAACTGTGTCAGTGGAAGAGGAGCTTTCCTTTGCAAAGGCATACGCAAGTCTGGAGGAAGTGCAGCGGAGCAGATTGAAGGTGGACTGGCAGGCGCAGGTTGTTGAGGGATATGTAAAGCGAGGAAGTGTTTACTCCGTAATAGAGCAGCTGTTAAAGCAGGAGGTCTTTGGCGTAAAAGAAGAAAGAGTTCTGCTGGTGAAGACAGATTGCGAAAAAGCTTTGATATGTGTAAGTGTCGTAGAAACGGGGACAACGGTAGAGATACCGATTCAATGTAAGGAGGAAAAGTAGGCGTTAGAAGCCGAAGATTGCCGATGAAGACAATTTTGGTAGACGACGAACTGTTGTCCATGCAGCAATTCGAGGAGGAATGTTGCGATATCAATGAAATTGAACTGGTGGGTACGTTTGACAATGCATTAGAAGCCTTGGAGTATGCCAAAAGCAATCGTGTGGAGTTTGCTATCATGGATATCGAAATGCCCAATATGAACGGATTGGAGCTGGGACAGGAGCTTAAGAAGCTGAATCCGGACATGGTTATTATCTATGTAACCGGTCACAGCCGTTATGTGGTGGATGTAATGAAGATAAAAGCGGATTACTGCATTATGAAGCCTTATGACAGACAGGATATTCTGGATGCAGTGTACCGTGCAAAGCTTTTGTCAAAACGGTTCCGCAAGCGCATGAGAGTACAGACCTTTGGCAGATTTGAGATATTTGTAGATGATCAACCCTTGTATTTTGGAAATAATAAAGCGAGAGAACTGTTCGCATTGTGTGTTCACAGAGAGGGTGAAAATGTGTCCATGGAACAGGTGGTGGATGAACTGTGGCCGGACAGACCTTATGATGAGAAGGTAAAGCGCTTATACCGTAAGGCAATAGGCGCTATACAGGATGTGTTGGAGGCTCATGGCTTGTCTGAGGTGTTTGTCAATAAGCGGGGAAGCTGTCACGTGGAACGCGAAAAAATAGAGTGCGATTTATATACTTTTCTGGAAGAAAAGACCTTGACAGATGTCCAGCTCAATAGATTGCGGGAAGGCTATATGATTGATTATGAATGGGCGGAGAGCCGTATCATGCAGCTGATGGACATGTATCCGGAGCTGGAGGATTATTATTGCGAATAAATGTGGGAGTAGTTTGAGGGAACGGTTATGAGATTGATTTTTACGGCAAGAGACAGAAGCAGTCAGTCGGAAAGCTATACACCTCTTTCAGAGCATGGACTGCAGTCGGAGGTTGCGGTTTTAGAGGGAGACGGAACGCCTAAAGCCCCCGGGAGGGTAAGGGTTAACATCAAAAATGTGCGGGAAAAGGCATGGGAAGGTGTGATTATCACAGAGCTTCTTGCCCCCAAGAAGGCGCCGGAATTTTTCTTGCCCGGCTTTATGTACGGAAGAAACAGAGGAGACTGCCCCCAGAGAGTGGATTGTGAGTATCCGAGAATGAGGGAGGGTGGCTTTCAGAGACCTTCTTCTTCCTTTTGGATGATGAGAGGCGACAGACTTTCTGCACCGGTAGCGTTGATTTATGATTCGGGACATGTTACCGGTATTTGCGGCTATCCGTATTGGATAAATAAGAATGGTAGAAAGGCGGCAGCGCCCGGAGAAGGTGGATTCTATCAATATGCAGGATACACCTGTAGCTTGAGAAGTGAGGAAGCGGATGGAACCTGCAGCGTGGGCTATACGCTTGGGTATGAGAATGCGCCCCTTTTATTTGTACAGTCCCATACAGTGCTTGACAGGGAGCCTCTGGGTGAGAACTGCTTTACGCTGGAAGCGGGAGAAGAAGTAAATTTTGAACTCTATGTGTTTGAGTATGAAGCGGAGGATGCTACGGGTATCCATAAGGCTGTAAAGAAGGTTTATGATTTGTTTCATGAAAGCCCCAGAGAGGGAAGCAGTGTGAAGCAGACAGTAGAAGATTTGACGGGAGCCATTTACAGATGCAGTTATCTTCCCGAGCAAAAGATATATTCCCTTTTTGTGCGAAACGGTAAGGATGGAGGCTATGATTATCATGTCTTAGGTTCCCTGTCATGGACAAACGGCCTTTCCGTAGCAGTGCCGGTTCTTTTGGCAGCACAACGCATGCAGGATAAAAAGATGCGCACACAGGCTCTTACTGTTATCGGAAATATTATGGATAATTGTATGAATCCGCTTTCAGGTTTACCCTACGATGCGGTGAATGATGGAGTGTGGAGTGTGCGAGGCTGGTGGTTTGACGGAATGCACACGCCGGGACACAGCGGATATCTTACCGGGCAGGCAATGTATTATGTTTTAAAGGCATATCAGTATGAAAAAGAACTTCTGGGCGTGGAACATAAAGAATGGCTTGAATTTGTGCGTCCCGTACTTGCTAAGGCGGAGCAGCAGAAGAATACGGAATTTGAATATCCCTTTGTCTTTTCCGAAAAGACGGGTGCAGGTCTTGAGTACGATTCCTTCGGAGGATGCTGGTGTCTTGCGGCAGGAGCGTATTACGCATATCTCACGGGAGATACGGCTTGGTTGGAAGGGCTTTTAGCCAGTGAAAAGCATTATTATGATAGCTATGTAAAAAGAGTGATGTGTTACGGCGCACCTTTGGATACGGATAAAGCAGTGGATTCTGAAGGCGTTCTTGCTTATCTTAGGGCGGTCAGATACCTACATACAATTACCGGTGAGAAAGATTTACTTAGGCACATGAAGGATGCCCTTGACTATGAGTTTACCTATAAGTTCTGCTACAACTCACCCATCAAGATTCCGCCTCTTAGCACAATCGGTTGGTCAAGCTGCGGCGGTAGCATTACCTCCACGTGCAATCCCCATATTCATCCGATGTCAAGCACGGTTGTGGATGAGATGCTTTATTATGTGAAGCAGACAGGGGATGCTTATGTAAAAAGCCGCATGGAGGATACCGTGAAGTGGGGGTGCCAGACCTATAACACCTATGATGGCGAATACGGCTATGGTGAAAAGGGCTGGATGTCCGAACGCTTCTGTTACAGTCAGGGATTGGTTGTGGAAAAATATCCGGACGGCAGTCCTGCGAGTACCTGGTTTGCCCTGATGCCCTGGGCAAGCGCAAGTGTTATCGAAGGACTTGTGGGAGATTATTGGAAAGAATTATAGTGTTAGCGACGCGGCTGTGGCCGCGTCGTTTTGGTGTGGAAGGAGGAATGCGGGAAGGATACCATGACCGCCGCAGGCACGCTTTCGCTATGCTTCGCATCGCAGCGGTACTAAGCTCGCCACAATGCATCTTGCGA
>SVFG01000055.1 GCA_015056975.1 Lachnospiraceae bacterium
GAAAATACTGTGAGGGATGCAGTTCTCCTCTTTCCATTCGCCCTCATAAAATTCAGGTCTGAGTGTTTCATTCATGGAATAGTAAGTGGCGTCCGGGTTCCATTCTTCAGTATAATGCCTGTCCCAACCTGTGCGCCCAGTGACATTTCCTGCCGCCTTCACTGCACGGATTTCCGATTCGCCCCTCTTTACAAACTTTTCACGTTGTCTTATAATGCTGTCCTTTTTAAGAAAATCACGGAATGTCACCCGGTTGATTACCCTTTGCGGCAAATCCGCAAAATACGCATTGGCGTATACCGAACACAGACCCTGGATACTGATAAGCAGCCTGCCCTTATCCGGATAAGTCTCGCAGATTGCTCTGGTGTGAGGGTATTCCGTACCAAAGCAATGTATTACATCCGGCTTTACCTCCTGCGCAATACGGATTAACTCCGTCTCTAAAGTAGCATCATATTGCTCCGGTCTCGAGGTATCCTCATGAAAACCGTAGCAAACCACCGCCCCCTGTCCTATCGCAACTTTCTCTCCCCGGATTTTTAGGTCCTCTGCCGTCGGGAAGGAAAGATACAATTCAATACCATTTTCTTTTTGATTTTCCATCACCACATTGCACAGACCGGATAGCCATCCTTCTTTGTTGGACGCCTCCAAACCAAAATGCGCCGCTACCACAGGCAACATGGTATTACAAACCCACAACACTCTCATATTCTTCGCCGGAAACAATATCCTTTCTTTCAGTTTAGTTAAATATCCAGTTCAAATAGGGAAGCAATCTGATATTTTTATCATACATCCCATTCAGAAGCACAATAAAATATACAGTAAATGCACCGATTACTCCCACGTAGCAAAGCTTTTTAAACCAGCCGTCCTCCATGTCCGCCAGGAGTCTGGGAATCAGGAATATCTGCGGAATCACCATATAATAAGCTATTCTTGACACTTCCGGAATGAATGTACCGCAGCAGTACACAACCAGACCGGCTATACTCAGGTAGAAATAAAAATTATTTCTGAAATGTAATCTAATACTTTTTTTGTAGCAGATAACACACAAAATCAAAATACAAATGCATTTTGCAATACTTACATAGGACAGCTGTCCTTTGTCAAAGGCTGAATTTTCATAATATGGATAAATTTTAAAAATAATTGTACGGTATATATCCTGCCCGAATATCAGGCTTAAGAGAAACACACAGCCCACAGCAATATGCCATTTCTTTATGTCATGGCATGCAAGATACCACGCAAGCAGATAAACCGGTATCACCAGTAAAATAGTCTTATGGAATATGGCACCAAAGAGTATGAACACAAAAAACTTGATATACTCCGAACGAAGTACATATTTTATGGAGAACAACGCAATCGCCAGTGCAAGATAATACCTCACAGAATTCAGGCTATTGAAATAATATCCGTTAGTCAAAAGCAAAAACAGCGAAAAGGCAAAATAGCTCCCCTGGTCGCGCAACGCTTTTACAAAGAAAAAAACAGTTATAATAGAAAAAAAGGCAAACACCGGAAGATATTTGTCATAACCGAAAAGCTGCTGTATCCACTTTACAATATAATTAAAGCCAAACTCAGAAGACACCCTTCTGCTCTGGGCAATCAAATTGAAATTGTCACGGTAAACCCAATAATCGTTTCCAACAGCAATGCGGCAGGCCGAAACACCTGCAAGCAAAAGATAAACAGCCGTCAGCGCCACGAAGTTGCGCGCCTCACCCCTGGTAAGTCCCTTGTATCTTTTGGAACGTTCAAAGAGATCTATATGTAATTCCACATGCTCTCTGTTGTCAATACAAAGAGCAAAGCCGATTGTAACAAGCGTAAGCAAAATATATACAAGTGCACTGCTCTCCATGCCAAACATCCCTTTCTCCATCCGCCTATCCCTTGCGATAATTCTTTCCCTCACGGATACCGCTCTTCATCCACTTATAGGCTTGGCTTACACCGACTTCTTTGCACATCTCCTTTTTCTTCGCAAACAAAAACCTCCATGTCCAAACAAGAGCCAGCCGACCGTACAGAAAATGATAGAGCACACCTCTGTCGCGGAAGAATTTTTCCGTATAGCCGTTAAACCACGTTGATTCCCGATAAATTTCTTCTCCGATTTCAGTAGTGTCCGCATAAAGCTTCAAACCCTTTTTCAGACAGTCATGCAAAAACAGACTGTCCTCACCGTTGCTATACTTAGCACCACCGCCGAACAACAAAGAAAATGTCACCCCAGCTCCATGCAGTGATTTGCGTCTCGCTGCTATGGCATAGGCAGGATAACGTCCGTAATTCCAAAAACGGATTCTGCGGTTCTTTGTATTGTAATAGGTCTTTCTCTTGGGATCCACCTTTACATTGAAAGCGATAACATCTGCATCCCGGTTACGGGCAAATGCCTGCAAAATCATTTGTTCATATCCCGCACGCAGTACAACATCCTCATCCCCAAACAGCACTATATCCTCTCCGGCGCGCAGCAAGGATGTATTTCTGCTTAGCCCTACTCCACGCTCTGCCATGGAAAAGCAGCGAATGTGTCTGTCATTATGTTCATACTCTATATAGTCGTAATGGTCACACTGATTGACAATCACTGCTTCCGTTTCCAGATTCATCTTATCAGCCAGGGTCTGTACATCCTCATTCACCGCGGCAACCAAAACCTCAACCTTCATCGGTCCACCTCACCATTACCTTATACAATCCAATCCGTAATACAGCTTCGCTAATTTTTCATCAGCGCCCCATAAAATAGCGCATGTTATTTCACACTTCTGCTGTTCTAAATAGCGCAATACATATTCCAGCTTTTTCCCTTCGTGAGCCCCCGGCTTTACCGCCAGCAAAATACCATCCGCTTCTCTTAAGGTATCACACACTTCACCGCAGAGTAAAAGCGCCGGTGTAGGAATCCATCTGTTTTCCATGGCATTTTCACCAAGCACCTTTTTATCCATCTCATGCATGAATTCTGACACTTCTGTCGTATCTATACTGTCATCTATGGAGCAAACTGCCATACGCTTTTTACCTTTGTAATAAAACAGATTCCCTGCAACAAAGGATATGTCTTCAAAAGTATCCAGTACCTCAAGTCCGTAACGGACATGCAAGGTGGACATCAGCCAAATGCTGTCACTTCCCCACTCACGCAACAGGAATATTGTCACTGCAAAAAAGAACGTAAGAACGGCACTCAAAACAAATGCCCTTACAGGACGTACGTCCGGAATTACTTCCATAGCCTTTGTCGCAGGATTTATCACGCGAACGGATGCCACATCCTTGGGCATTCCGGCCGCAAAATCTTCAACCATCGTCAATTCTATGGCCTTCGAGATATCAAGACATAGCTCTCCGCTTTTTGAAGTCACAACAATCGCAGGAACGCGGAGGTCCGAGTCCACTCTGGCCGTCAGAACCACTCTGTTTTCTTCTGATAACAACTCCTTGCTTTTTCCTGCATCCTCCAGATGACGCTCTACATGGTCCAGAAATTCCTTGGAATTAATCCATGTATTCCAGGTCATATGATTGATGTACTTTCCGTTATTGTACCAGTCCGAATCCACATACTCTACCATATATGTGGATTCCGCAGAATAATTCTTCTCAGTGCGCAGCAACACATTTTTTACATAATATCCGCCGCCAAACAGCACCGTGCCCAAAATCGTTATCAGCAAAATCCAGTGCAGATTAAATATCAGTCGCAGCAACGCCAGTTTTGAATCAAACGGCTCGCCTCTGTAACAGCCCTTCCACATACCCTTTACTCCTTGCCGGACACCTCTTCTGTATCCTTATCCTTACCTGACTTCAGCTGCGCTTCCCGCATGTGCTCTTCCTTAAAAGCAGTCACCTGTTCATTCTCCACGCCTTCTGTACTGTCCGGCCAGAATAGTATCTTTAACGTGAGTAACATCAGCTTGATATCCAACCAAACCGAATAGTGTTCTATATAAGTTAAATCAAGTTTTAACTTATCATACGGAGAAGTATTATATTTGCCGTACACCTGCGCATATCCTGCCAATCCCGCCTTTACCTTCATGCGGTAAACGAACTCCGGCATCACTTCCACATACTGTTCAATAATCTCCGGGCGCTCCGGTCTGGGACCGATAAAGGACATGTCTCCCTTTAGAATATTAATCAGCTGGGGAAGCTCATCAATACGGCATTTACGGATAAATTTGCCGATGGGCGTGATGCGGTTGTCGTTCTTCTGTGCCAGTCTTGCCACGCCGTCCTTCTCCGCGTCCGTCCTCATACTGCGGAATTTCAAAATATAAAACTCACGCTGGTTAATGGTACATCTCACCTGCTTGTACAACACCGGACCGCCATCATACAGCTTAATGGCAATAGCCGTCAAAAGCATAAAAGGGGAGGCCAAAACCAAAAGAATCCCTGCGCAAACCAAATCAATAAAACGCTTGATAAACCGCTGCTCCATGGTAAGCTTGTACTCTCTGGTCAGAAGAATAGGGGAATCAAACACCCTCAGCTCCTCCGCACCCAACAAAATAACATCCGTTATTTTGGGCATCAGATACACTCGGATAGAGCGTGCATAGCAATATTTTAACAACACATTTCTCTCGTAGGTATCGACATCCCATATAATCACGGCATTGATAATGCCTTCCTCATAATCCTGCAAGATCATCTTGCAAATTGCATCTAAATCAGCCCCCACCGGCGCTGTTTTTACAATTTTGTACTTGTCCTTTCTGGTGGCAAACTTCGCACAGATATCATCCGTGGGTCTGTCTCCGTGAAGCAGCAAAAGCTTTCTGGGCGGGAAAATGGATTGATATACCTTATTTGCGATATTGGTATAAACAATCACCACCACCAGCTGCTCCAAAAACATCATAAAAAACACTTTGGGAACAAAGAGCTGGAATGCCATGACGGAAAGCTCCGCATATATGATAACATCCGCAATCAGCGTGGCAAATACCTGGGAAAAAATAATCTCCATGTTCTTTAAATATCCCAGTCTCATGCCGCCATACATATTCGACAAAAACAAAAGAATGACACCGTATATGGAAATCTCCAGAATGTGACCGTTTAAATAAAAATTTCTCAAGGGTTCTACAACACTGTACTGAAAATGAAAAATCCAATTATATGCAAAAATCCCAATTTCCAATCCGATGCAGGTTGCAGTCAGCCCCAGATTTATCAGACGCTTCAAGGATTCCATTCTTCTTAACTTGCGTTCATTGCTGATTTTTGACAAGGTTTTCTTCCTCCGTATAAAAAACTAATAGTAATATTATATCACAAATATCCCTCTGCGTATAGCAAAAGCATTATATTCTGCGCATCACTGCGCGCACTGCCCAGAAGCAGAAGTGATATGCACTGCTAAAAACATTCATACCTTCTGCTTTGCGGTACAAATTCCAGATACGGCGAACCGCCTCCAGCTTGTTGGATGAAAGGCTTTTGCCGGCCCTACGGTACTTTACCAAATTCTCATTCAAGCCATATGCAGTGAATCCGTTTCTAAGCACCTTCCACCAAAGGGCGGTATCTTCACTTTTGATTATCGGCATTTCAAGCATATTTTTATCGATTCTGTCCGTATCAAACATTACGGTTGTTGTAAATATCGTCGTATTCTTTAAAGCCTCTTTATAGCTCAATACTTCCGGCACCTGCACAATCTTTCCCAGCCCTCTGCCCTCTTCATCTGCAAATTCGTAGCCCGTAAAAGAAAACGCTGCCTCTTTCTCTTCCATGAATGCAATCTGTTTTTCCAGCTTCTCAGGCTCCCACAAATCGTCCGCGTCCAAATACGCAATAAACCTGCCTGTTGCTTCCTTAAGTCCGCGATTTCTTGCGTGTGCCGCACCTTTATTCTCCGGCTGACAAATCAGACGGATTCTGCCATCCGGCTTATCGTGAAGATATGTTTCAATTACTTTCCTTGTCGAATCCTTACTCACATCTTCTACCAACAGAAGCTCCCAGCTTTGATAAGTCTGTGCACGGACACATTCTATTGTGTCCTCAATAAACTTTTCCACATTATACACCGGCACTATGATACTGACTAATTTATCTTTTGTGCAATCCATATCAGCCATTCTCCATATTTTTCAAAAGTCATTTCGAGTTCGCTCTCAAACGCATGCAATGCCTCTTCCGTCATTTTGCCGGGCAGACAAATCACATTCACACCCTGACCCACCGCAGTACGGATGCATTCTACACCGTCTAAATGAACCTTTTCACCATCAAATTCTATGCTGTTCTTTAATCCGCCCCACTCCTGTGCATACAACATCCACTGATGACAAATCTCCTTTTCTCTCGGATACATATTGTCATACGAATAAGCATTCAGGGACTTGTCCCACATATTCCTGCCATAATAGAGCTGTATATCTCCGCGGATACCGCGTGCATATGTCAAAACCTCCTCCGGTGCCAAAAGGCAAATATCTCCCTCCCTTTTTTCGGAAATATCCTCCAGAAGCTGTTCCACATCCTGTCGTGGCTTAGTAACGCTTTCCGCCTTATAGGTTTCGCCCCCCATACGCCCGCACATCACGAGCACCACAAACAGTGCCACCGTAACTATCGCCTTCTGCATGCGTCCTCTTTTACAGTTTTCCCAGAAATCACAGAGAAAAACCGTACTTCCGAACGCAATCATTGCCGTGACCGGCACATACGTCCAAATCCACTGATAGTCATAGAACCTTGTCTGGTACTGCATGAGAAGTGCCGCACTGACCGGGAATATGCAAAGCACTGTAACCACCGCTCCATATACAAAAAGCAAGTGTCTCTTTACATGATTTTTTGTAAAACAAAAGAATATAATGATTGCCAACAGTAGCGCTGTCAGCCTCCCAGCTTCCGTTACCGAAAGCCATCCGTCCCAAGCATTTTTCAGGAGTTGCATACTGCATCCTCCTTTCCGCTCTTTCGCGCAGAAACATATTGTCCAACCTTCTCCACAGCCACCATAAATACTGCCACCAAAAGGCAGGCACCCAGACCGTAAAAAGTCCACACAATACACGCTTCCGTGAGAGCACACACAATCACAAGCTTATACTTTTTGCGCAAAATCAGGCTGATGGTATAAGGCACCAGTACCGCTCCCCTGATGGTCACACCACGATATCCGGCGTGCAATAAATCAAAGCCATCCACACTGAGCATATAATCGCCCACCCAGATTAACAGCGCAACCATCAGCAAAAAAATACCTCTCCTCCAGGCACCTTGCGGAAACAGAATTTTTGCCAAAACGGAATACACCAGATAACACCCGAGCAAGGTAAACAGCGGTGCAAGCATCCAAACCACATTCACAGCCTTCACGTGAAAGATATTGCTGAGCATAGCATACAGCGTAGGCAGACATAGCAGCTTTATTCTGGAAGGCACTCCCGCTTCATAGGACTGCCCCGTCAAAGGATTTATCACATACGCCGAATCCTCCTCCAGGAAGCTCTCGACCATCTCCAGCGTCATGTCACCGCCAAGATATACCGGCATCCTTCCCACAATATATACAACCTGCAAAACCACCAATATCACAAAGGTATAAAACGGCAGCTGGTGACGCAACAGATAAAACCTTTTACCGGTCTCCCTCATCGTTTTGCTTTTCAAAATGCAACAAATCAACAGTGCCGCCAGCACACTTCCAATCAGCGCCGCCGCAAAAAACTTTGTCCCCAAAGATATCGGGCGTCCCAAAAAAGCCACCAATACATTGGCCATCTCTGCCAGACCGATGACAACCATACCGCCTGCGATAAAGCAATCCTGCGCAGACAGCTTATTTTTTCTGCCATATAATACACTGTTCACAGCCCTTCCAAGCACATATGCCATTCCGGGAATCACAACACACATCAACAATTCCATTATGGTTACTCCCAAATAATAGTAATTACTTTAGACATTATAACACATCCCACTGCGTATAACCATTGTTTTTCACAAAAAAACAGCCGCTTGAGCGGCTGCCTGACAATCTGCAGTAGTGAGCATATTATTAATTAGTATTTGTTTTATATTAGTTTCTATCTTTGTTTTTATAATCAAGTTGACTATCCGCTTACATAGACTTGATGTCCAGACGAATCTTGTCTGCCACTCTTGCTATGTACTCACTGTTAGTAGGTCTTGTCTTACCCGATGATGCGGAATAGCCAAACATTTCTTCAAAAGTATCGACGTTTCCCCTGTTCCACGATACCTCGATGGCATTGCGTATCGCACGCTCTACCTTCTGATCCGTGGTTTTAAATCTCTTTGCAACAGTCGGATACAGAAGCTTTGTCACACTGCTTACCACTTCCATATCTCTTCCTGAAAGCAAAATCGCATCTCTCAAATAATGATACCCCTTTAAATGCGCCGGAACACCAATTTCCAGCATAATCTCCGTGATGTATCTCTCCAATTCATAATCTTTTACAGCAGCAATCTCCATAGTGAATTCCCCTTTCATATGTCGAGTATTGCCCTTTACTGCTATTGCCACTGTAAACTTTATCATATCTGTCGAAAAATGGAAAGCTTTTTTTATCGCGTAAATCGACAAATTTTTCAAAAATTATTATAATTCCTCTTTTACCAGATAAATCGGGCGGTTTTTTACCTCCATATAGGTCTTTGCAAGGTATTGTCCCAAAATACCGGTACAGAAAAACTGCACTCCGCTGGTCATCAAAATAATACACACCAAAGAAGGCCAACCCGATACCGGATCGCCATAAATCAGCTTTCGCACAATGATAAAGATAATCATCAAAAATGCAAGCACACAGAAGAACACTCCCACTACCGATGCAAGCAGAAGCGGCATGGTAGAGAAAGCCGTAATACCTTCAAAGGAATACAGCAGAAGCTTCCAGAAGTTCCACTTGGTCTCACCCTTTAGGCGCTCCACATTTTCATATTCCAGCCATTTGGTTTTAAAGCCTACCCATCCGAAAATTCCTTTGGTAAAACGGTTATACTCCTTCATGGACAAAATGGCATCCACCATCTGCCTGGTCATCAGGCGAAAATCTCTTGCTCCGTCCATAATCTCAGTCTTTGATATCTTCTTCATCAGTCTGTAGAATCTTCTTGCAAAAAAGCTTCTGATTGGGGGTTCCCCCTTGCGGCTTACTCTTCTGGTTGCCACAGAATCATACCCCTCCGAAATGTAAGAAAACATTTCCGGCAAAAGTGACGGCGGATCCTGCAAATCAGCATCCATAATCACCACATAATCACCCTTCGCCTTCTGAAGCCCCGCATACATGGCAGCCTCCTTACCAAAGTTACGGGAAAAGGAAACCAGATGTATCCTATCATCCTGCTCATGCAGCTTCTTTACCTCTGCCACAGTATGGTCCATAGAACCGTCATCCACGTAAAGCAGCTCAAACTCCATGTCGTTCTCCGAAAAAAACGGCTGGTTCTTTATAAACTCCTCGTAAAAAAAGAAAATATTCTCTTCTTCATTATAACAGGGAATAATCACACTCAAAAGACTCATGGGTATCCTCCATCACCAAAAGCGGCCTCGTTTACCATCCGTTCTTAGTATACTATCTTCTTTTCTTTCATGCAAGCAAAAGACTTCGTAGACTTTTTTGAAGTTTTGATATATACTATATTGGGAATTTATTTTAAACAAACTATTTCGGAGTTAAAAACATGAACTTTTTTCAGGAATTAATAAATAACAAGATATTTGTCGTGGCTGCATCCGGCTGGATTGTGGCTCAAATCCTAAAGACCATCATACATATGATTGTCTGTAAAAAATTCCAAGCAGAGCGCCTTGTGGGCGGAGGCGGTATGCCAAGCTCCCACTCTGCAACCGTCTGTTCCTTTGCTACCGCATGCTGCATGGAACATGGTGCCTCCAGCTTTGAATTTGCAGTATCTCTGATTCTGGCACTCATCGTCATGTATGATGCCATGGGTGTCCGCAGGGAGACCGGTAATCAGGCGCGTGTATTGAACGAGCTTATTCAAGTATTTGCTGACATGGGACAAAGTGAGCTTTCTCCCGACGATAAACTAAAAGAATTTGTCGGACATACCCCCCTGCAGGTTCTTGCCGGTGCCATCCTTGGCATCCTGATTGCAGTTATCGTCTGTAGCCTATAGTAACCAGCACCATTTAGAAAGAGAGGTCCAAACATGAAAAAATTAAAGCTTTGCATACTGTTAACGCTTCTTGCCTGTACATTATGTGCATGTGATACAAGCACCACCCCCACAAAGAGTCCTATCATTCTGGACGAGGAACCCATTCCCACTCCGATTACAGATAAAGAGTCAAGTCAAAGCACAGAGGAATCCAAGACCACCGACATCGAGGAAATTGAAACAAATGAGCCGGAAGACGATACTCTTCCTCCCAATCCCGGCATGGCGCGAAGCCGCCTTACCAATGAATGGGTCGATGAGGAAGTTGCGTATACCAGACCTATCGCAGTCATGATTCCAAACGAAAAAGCTGCAGTTCCCCATTACAACCTTTCCAAGGCTTCTATTTTGTATGAGGCCAATGTAGAAGGACGTATGACCCGTTTGCTGGGCATCTATGAAGGCTGGGATTCTCTGGACAAAATCGGTAATATTCGAAGCCTCCGCTTGTACTATGCCTTTTGGGCTTTGGAATGGGATGCCTATATCGTGCATTTTGGTGGTCCCTATTTCATCGACGATCTGATTGCACAACCCACGACGCAAAATGTCAACGGCAACTTAGGCGGTGCAGACAGTCTTGCATTCTTTAGAAGCGATGACCGCGAAGCTCCTCACAACGCTTATGCAACAGGTGCCGGTTTGTTCAATGCTATCACCAAGAAAAATTACAGCCTTGCCTACCGTGGTCTGGCTGATGACAGACACTATCAGTTTACTACAAAGGCTGAGCCCAATACATTGGAGCAGTACGGTACTGCCGCAAAGGATGCCACCTATATTGACATGTCCGGTTGCTATCCTCTGACCAGATGCTATTTTGAATACAACGAGGATGACGGTCAATATTACCGCTTCCAGCATCTTTCCGGCTCCAGCGACGGTCCTCACATGGATGCAGCTACCGGCGAACAGTTAAAGTTTAAAAACATTTTGGTTCAGAACACAAAACATGAAGAAATTATAGAGGGTTACCTTGCATTACAATGCCATGATACCACAAGGGACGGTTGGTACTTTACAAACGGCAAGGGTATTCATGTAACCTGGGAAAAAACCAGTGATTTCGGCGCCACCAGATACTATGATGACAGCGGCAATGAAATTGTCATGAATGCAGGAAAGACCATGGTTTGTATTGTAGAAGAGGGAGACACCTTCTCCTATCGTTAAACAATATTTGCGAAGACATGAAAGGGTTGCGGATGATGCCGCAGCCCTTTTTGTATACGAAGTGAGGGCGTGGGCGGTGGGAAGGATACCATGACCACCGCAGGCACGCTTCCGCTATGGCAGATACGCAGTGTGTGTTAAGGAGAATTGCGAAGCGATTCTCTCAGAATCGTCGCTGCCGAGCGACGATTTAGGACCGGCGTGCTCAGAATGCGCTGCTTGGATCATGGTATCCTTCCCGTCGCCCCCGCCCTCACCTCACACAAAACCGCCTGCGGTATCATCCGCAGACGGTTTCATTTTACGCAGGTTCCTTCTCTTCCACGTAGTACTGTGCCTGTGCATTCCACAGCTCATAGTACTTGCCCTGCTCATCCTTAAGCAATTCCTCATGAGTACCAACCTGTACAATCTCGCCCTTGTCGAATACCGCTATCTTGTCGCAGAAACGGCAGGAGGATAATCTGTGGCTGATGTAGATTGCTGTTTTGTCTCCCACGATTTCATCAAACTTAGAGTAGATTTCAGCCTCCGCAATGGGGTCTAACGCCGCCGTCGGCTCATCCAGGATAATAAAGGGAGCCTCTTTATAAAGAGCCCTTGCAAGAGCAACTTTTTGGGCTTCACCGCCGGATAATTCCACTCCTTCGGAATCAAAATCCTTGTAGATGGCGGTATCCAGCTTATTAGGAAGGCTTTCATACCTTTCACCAAAGCCCACCTCATGCAAATACTTTTCTGCCTTTGCCGCATCCCAGGTACCGCTTGTGGATACATTATTTCCAAGAGACATGGACAGCAGCCTGTAATCCTGGAACACTACGGAGAATAAGTCTAAATACTGTCTGTAATCATACTTGCGCACATTGAAATCATTCATGATGATTTCACCCTCACAGGGATCGTACAGACGGCAGAGCAGCTTGATAAAGGTAGTTTTACCGGAACCATTCATACCTACCACCGCAAGCTTCTGCCCCACCTGCAAATCAAGGCTTACGTTCTTAAGCGCATAGGTATCACTACCGGGATATTTGAAGCTTACATTCTTAAATTCAATATCAAACTTCTTGTCGCTGCGCTTTTCCACAGAAAGGCTTCCCTGGTACATATCATTCTTTATTTCAAAGAAATCCAAATATATCTTCAAATACTGCTCATTATTCTTGGCTTCCGCTATTGTCCGGAAAATTCCCTCGATATTATTAATCAGACCTCCCAGATATCCAACGTACTTAATCACGCTACCAATAGGGAAAATCTTAAGCACACAGTAGTAACATACCAGCAAAAAGGAACAAACCTGAATTCCAAATCGGATGCACACTCCGGGAATATCCACGCCAAATATCTTCATATTGGCCTTGGAGAAAACCTCAAAATGCTTCCTTGCAAACCATTTATTATGCTCCACAAAGATATCTGACTGCTTGTAAAGACGCACATCCTTACCTGCATGCTCCTGAGGGTCGCCCCCGGCAAGACGATTTTCCTCCAGCATAAAGCCTGACACTTCATTCCAATAAATTCCTTTCTTTTGCTGGGCATAGCTGTTAAAAAGGATATTGCTCACCACCATAGCCACAAGAACAATCACTAACACAAGACCCACCGGATGAAATCCTGCCGTAAGCATGGTTACAAACATCTCCAAGAACAGTATCGCCGAGAAGATAATATTGGCAAGCTGATTCATTCCCTGCTGTACACAAAACATCAGGCGCATACTTCCGAAATTATTGATTTGCGAATTATCAATGATTTTGCGCCTGTGGTCTCTAATTTCGGTGCTCTCCATCTTATCATAGTCCAGCGAAAGTACCTTTTTGTTAAAGGCTGCCGTTTCATTGTTCTCCCAAATCTTTCTCTGGGTATCTACCACACGTCCCAAAAACGCTGACATCACATGAATAAGCAAACTGCCAAGCAATGTAATTGTTACCAGAAGATAAATCTCCTGCTTTCCTCTGACTTCATAAAGTGCCGTAACAATTTCAGCTGACATCCAAATGTAGAAGTAAGGAGAAATACTTCCAAATATGGACTGCAATGCCAATAACGGAAAAAGTTTCTTATTATAGGATGCCAGGAATTTCATTCCCTTTAAGGATATATTTTCTTTACGCATTTACCGCTTCCTCCTTATAATACTGACTCTGTACCTCATACATATAGGCATATCTGCCGCCCTTCTCCATCAGTTCCTTATGACTGCCGCTCTCCGTAATCACACCGTTCTCCAAAAGCACGATTCTGTCACAGAATCTGGTGGATGCGAAGCGGTGGGAAATATAAAGAGAGGTCTTTCCCTGTGTCAGTTCATTGTATTTCAAATACAGTTCATTTTCTGCAATAGGGTCCAGTGCCGCTGTGGGCTCATCCAGCACCAGTATACAACCATCCTTGTAGATAGCCCTTGCCAGCATCAGCTTTTGCAATTCACCGCCGGAAAGGTCGATACCATCCTCGTAAACACCCTTCATGAGATGAGTATCCATACCGTTTTCAAGGTTTGCAACCTTCTCCCACAATCCAGCCTTCTTCAGCGCATTTTCCGCATCTTCTCTTGCTGTTTTACGGCTAAGATCCACGCTTGCAACAAACTTAAAGATAGTAAGTGCTACTAAATACATATCCTGGAATACCGCAGAAATCAGGGAATAATATTCCTCTATGTTGTATTCCTCTATACGCTTTCCGTTCACTAAGATTTCACCCTGCGTAGGATGATAAAAACCGCAAATCAACTTCACCAGTGTGGTTTTTCCGGCACCATTCATACCTACCAAAGCAAGCTTCTCACCTTCTCCAATAGTGAGATTAATTCCCTTTAAAGTATCCTCCTCTGCTCCATCATAACGATAATGAACATTCTTAAGCTCAATGGTTACAGCCTTTCCTGCTTCAGGAAGCTCGCAGCCTTTTCCATGATTATTCTTATCAGGGTAATCAAAAAATTCTCTGTAATAGGCAATTTTGTCCGCACGCTCCACCAGCTTTACAATCATTCCGAGTACACTCTGCAAATTCTGTGCAATCACTCCCACCAGACTAAAGAAGAACACGAAATCACCAACCGAAATCTTTCCACCAAGCAGCATACCCAGCAAAAACAAATAGGCAGTACCGTTTTGCAACAACGTCAGGATACCGGCGAGTAGGGATGCAAGAAAGCCTCTAAAACTGCAACGCTTGCTCCACATCAGAATGTACTTCTGATAGTCGCGCATCATTTTGTCAATCCAGTTCTCCATGCCATAGAGCTTAATATCTTTTGCCATGGTAAAGTCCTTGGAGATGTTTTCCAGATATCCTTTTTTGCGTTCTTCCTTCTCCCATTTATCTTTATTCTTTTCATAGTACTTTGTCTGCCAACGGCTGATGACCGCTGACAATACTGCCACCACTGCGATTACTGCAAATAGGATAGGATTCACCGCTGCCATCATCGACGCGCATGCTACAATTCCAAATACTGCTGCAAGGAATTGAAGCAAGTCCGTTCCTACATACTCTACCGCCGCATCACCCATACAGGAATCTCTGCCGGCAAAGCCCTGCACTCTACGGTAATCCTGATTCTCCGTATTCTGATAATCCGTGGTAAAATGCTTCCGTTCCATTCTTGACTGATACGTACCGGTTACATAGTATCTTCTGGCATCTATTCTGCTCAAAACAAACTTTCCTGCCAGATTGATACAACTTAATAACAAAGAATACATCACCATCACCGTTGCCACCCGCACAAAGGTAGAGCCGAGCGTCAATTCATCGATAATCACCTTGGTAAAATAGGAATTAACCAGAGGATTCAGGGTGAGGATTGGACCTCCGATTAACACAAACACCAGATACATCCGGTTAATCCCCCAGATATTTTTTAATGCATACAGGATACTGCCCATGCGGCTGTATTTTTTCTTTTCCTTAGTAACTTTCTCCTTAGTCAACTTTCGTTTCTCCTTCCTTTTGACAGTAGCAGTTCTCTCTCCGTCGTTATGCCCGGCACCCAAACCCCGTTTTAACGTCATTTCACTGTCACCCTTGTATCTACAGTATAGAGCATAAAAAAATAAAAGTGCAATTTTGATACCAAATGTCATTTTTTTGATACCAATTGCAGCTTTTATTTATTGGGGAAGCAAAACCTCCGTTGTAAAGGCACCTTCCTCCGACGCTCTGGTAATATATCCGTTATATTTTTCTACAATACTGTCAATACGCATAATACCAAAACCATGCCCCTCTCCCTTGGTACTCTTGAAATGCTTTTTCTTAGCACCGGCTGCAGTATTTGCCACGGACAGATACAGGTAATGACCCTTCATCTCCATATACACGCGAATCAGTCTTTCTTCCTCAGGAAGCTCCTTGCAGGCATCAATGGCATTATCCAAAAGGTTGCTGATGACAATACACAAATCAAGCTCCGACACCGTAAGGGAAACCGGTATCTTCGCCTCTGCCTTAACTCTGATATCATTCTTACAGGCAATGCTCAGCTTACTGTTTAGAATTGCATCCGCCATTTTGTTGCCTGTTTTAATAACGGTCTCCACATTGGTCAAATCATTATCCAGCATGTCCAGATAGTTCTCCACCGCTTCATGCTCACCGTTTGCGGCATGTACCTTCATTACCTGTATGTGATGGCGGTAATCGTGACGCCATCCGCGCATCTTCAGGTACATATCCTCCACCTCTTCATAATATTTCTGCATAATTTCCGACTGAAAAGACGCAACCTTCCGCTCCACCAATCTGTCAATTATCTTCATTGCTTTTCTCCTATAGGTTTTTAATCAGAGCCTCATGGACCTCCTGATACATACCGCGACTTATGGGCACCAACGCCCCGTCCGACATATGGACATCCGTGTGTGTAATTTTCTTCACGTATTTCAAGCCCACTATGTATGAGCGATGCACTTTATAAAAGGTATCATCCAAGAACTCATGCATCTTCGCCAAAGTCATTCTCGTCCGATAGGTTTCCTTCATGGTATGAACCATCAGATACATCTTGTCCGCCTCAATATATATAATATCCGACAAAGACAACTTGATATCACCATCCGCAGTATTTAACAGTACTGACCGCTGGCGATAAGAGAGATTATCCACCGCCCGTTCCAGCACCGGATATAGCTTGTCCACATTGGCAGGCTTAATCAGATAGTGCAATGCAGAAACATCAAAGCCATCCCCAAAGTACTCATAAAAACCGGTGATAAATACAAGCTGGATAGAAGGATTCCCCGGTCGTATTTTTTTCGCCAATTCCACGCCACTCATCCCCGGCATCTCTATATCTAACAACAATATATCAAAATCTTTTTCTTCTTCATAGTCAAACAAAAAGGCCTCTGCCGACGGATAATCCTTCAGCTCTGCCACATGCCTGTTCCTTTTTGCCCACGCACTCACCACATCAATCAGATATGCTCTCTGCGCCGCTTCATCATCACAAATCGCAATTTTTAGTTTCATCATTTACTCCCTATATACAAAACAGCTCATCCTAAGATGAGCTGTCCATTTCATTATTCTCCAAGTCCGCTTTCTACTGCAGCCACTAAAGTCTTGAGTGCATCCTCTTCATCTTCGCCTTCACAGACAAATTCAATTTCATCACCGCATTTTACACAAGCGCCCAACACGCTCAAAACACTTTTGGCATTCGCCGTATTATCTCGAAAACTAAATGTAATCAGAGATTTGAACTGCATCGCTTCCTTGCACAAAATACCAGCCGGTCTCAAATGCAGGCCGGTAGGATTCTTGATAACCACTTTTTGCCGTACCATAGCCCTTCCTCCAATTCTTATGTTATCTTTTTCACCCCATATATCTAATATAACTATACCATGTTTAAAGCGGAATCTCAAGTCATTTTTACAGTTCGCCTTCCTGCTTCAATATTGCAATTCGAGCCACAACCGGTGTCTTCACCTCAATATTGTCGGACAGACTAAAGCTTACGGGAATTTCATACACACCATTCTCTAATTTATCAAGCTCTTGCGCATCCATCCACGCAGTGACATCAACTCTTCCGCCCAATGCGGCCGGTCTTAGAGGATCTATCCACTCTGCAAGACCTGACACCTCCAGAACATAATATACATCTTCTTCCATGATGTCAGCAGTATAGCCCTCCGGCAAATTAGTAATCTCTATACTGGTAACCGGAACCTCCAACCGTTTTTCGGCAATGGGTTCGATATCTACCTTAACTGTTATAGAGTTACTGCCGCTTTCTGCGAGCCTGATATTTTCAGGCAAATAATTCTTTAAATTCAGCGTAACTGTCATATCTTCACTGGCGCCGGTAATATTCAAGTCTTCAGCAGGTATGCTTATCTTTGAAAAAGCATTTAAGGTCGAATTTCTTCCGGCCACCTTTACTTTTGTGGCAGAACTCTCTACCACACCGGTTGCCATATATCCCTCTGCCGGGATTCCCATAACATTCAGGTCAATGGTGACCTCTTTGGTAGCCAGCACCTCAACCTTCATATGAACATAATTCACGTTCTTGATTAACTGGGGATGCTCTATAACATTGTTTTCCGCATCATATAACTCAACCGCAACGCTGGCGGACTGATCTGTCGTGGCACCTGCCACACCGATTTCCGTCTTC
>SVFG01000056.1 GCA_015056975.1 Lachnospiraceae bacterium
TCTCGGAAATATCCATGCCCCCAATAATTTTAATGCGGGCTATAATCGCAGACAACACATTCACTGCATATTTTGACCGGTCATACAGCGCCCCGTCAATACGGTACCTGACACGGATGTAGGACTCCATTGGCTCAATGTGAATATCTGATGCGCGCTGACGAACCGCATTATCAATCATTTCCTTCACCAGCATAACGATGGGAGAATCGCTGATTTCCTCTTCAATCATATTCTCCTCAACCGTACTTAAATTCTTCTCCTTGGCATATGCCTCCAGCGTAGAGGTCAGTTCCTCCTGACCGTAATACTTATTGATGGCAAGCATAATACTTCTTGTGGTAGCAACTACCGGTTGTATCTGGTAGTTTGTGACAATGGCTATATCATCCTGGGCATAAATATCAAGCGGATCGGACATCGCAACCCGCAAAGTATTAATATTTCCTTCCACAAAATCAAAAGGAAACACAACATTTTTCTTTAATACATTGACCGGGACAAGCTTTAAAACATTATTGTTTACATGCTGCGCCTGCAAATCCACCATTTCCAGATTTAACTGTTTACTGAGCGCCTGCATCAGCTGTTCTTCTGTCACAATATTCTCGTCAATCAGAAATTCACCCAGCTTCTTACCTGTACTCCTCTGCTTCAGTAAAGCAGCCTCCAGCTGTTCCTTGGTGATTAAACCACTGTTTATTAATAATTCACCCAGCCTGATTTTCTTTCTGCCAAAATCCATTTATACCCCTACCATCTGTTAATCATTGTTTTTTACAACAATTTACTTTATATAAGTATATAGTACCACATATTCCAAAAAATTTCACTATATATTTACAAAATTCCATAATTTTTCAGCAAAAAAAAATGCCCAAGACCTGTTTACAAGTCTTCAGCACTCTTCGGGTTGGGCTATTCGTTAAAATAGTCAACAGCTGATAGGGGAATCGAACCCCTGTTTCCGCCGTGAGAGGGCGGCGTCTTAACCGCTTGACCAATCAGCCATTTGTGTTCCACATCTGTGGTACTTGCATATCATAATACATCTTGAAGAAAAATGCAAGCACTTTTTTGAAAATTTATACAACTTTTTTTGTTTTTTATCAAAAAACCAGTATTTATCGGGCTTCTCAGCCTCAAATTTTTTTAATAAATTTCTGTTTTGAGGCTGAAAAACCGTTGTCAAGCGGATGTCACAACACATCCGCTTTTACATTACCAAATCAAACAAACTTATCTGATTTGTCTCCGGCAGGTCTCCCAACAATCCTAAAGATGCCATCAAATCGATAACCGTCTTGGATACCTTTGTACGCTGTCTGAAATCATCTTTGGATAGGAAGGGACCGTCCTTAGCAGCTTCCACAATGGCATCAGCTGCTTTTTCTCCCAATCCGTCAATACTGCTTAGAGATGGCATCAGCTTACCGTCCACAATCTGGAACAATCTGGATTGGGCTCTGAAAATATCAATGGGTTCAAATTCAAAACCTCTCGCATACATCTCCTGTACAATACGCATGTCACCAAAAGCATCCTTTTCCTTGTTTGACAAGGTATCAAAACGATTTTTATAATCCACCATAATGCTTTCCAGATGCCTTTGTCCCTGACACATAATTTCATAAGAGAACGCCTTTGCACGGATACTGAAAAACGCGCCATAATAAGCAAGCGGATAATGAATCTTGCAATAGGCGATTCGCCACGCCATCATAACATAAGCCGCTGCATGAGCCTTGGGGAACATATACTTAATCTTCTTACACGAGTCAACATACCAGTCCGGTACATCATGTGCCTTCATCTCCGCAATCCAGTCATCCTTAAGTCCCTTACCCTTACGTACACTCTCCATGATGGTAAAGGAAAGGCTGGGCTCCACTCCCATCTGTATCAGATAGGTCATAATATCATCACGGGTACAGATTGCCGTGGAGATAGTTGCCACACCGCTCATAATCAAATCCTGGGCATTTCCAAGCCACACGTCCGTACCGTGGGATAGTCCCGAAATACGTACCAAATCAGAAAATGCCTGAGGCTTCGCATCAATAACCATCTGCATAGCAAAGTCCGTACCAAACTCAGGGATACCTAGTGCTCCCAGCTTTGTGCCGCCAATCTGATCCGGTGTAATACCTAAAGCCTCTGTATTCTGGAACAGGCTCATAACATCCTTACCGTCTAAGGGAATGGTCAGAGGATCACGCCCTGTCAGATCCTGCAGCATACGAATCATGGTAGGATCATCGTGTCCCAGTATATCAAGCTTTAAGAGATTGTGGTCAATGGAGTGATAATCAAAGTGTGTTGTGATGGTATCCGTGGTCATATCATTCGCCGGATGCTGCACCGGAGTAAAGGAATTGATATCCTGTCCCAAGGGAAGCACCACAATACCGCCGGGGTGCTGTCCCGTGCTTCGTCTGATACCGGTACAGCCTGCGGTAATACGGTTGATTTCACTGACTCTCTTACTCTTTCCTCTCTCTTCAAAATAATTCTTCACGTAGCCGTAAGCCGTTTTATCTGCCAGAGTACCGATGGTACCTGCTCGGAAGGTCTGACCTGCGCCGAAAATAACCTCCGTATATTTATGGGCCTTGGACTGATACTCGCCGGAGAAATTAAGGTCAATATCCGGTTCCTTGTCCCCCTTAAAACCAAGGAAGGTCTCAAACGGAATGTCAAAACCGTCCTTATGCAACATCTCGCCGCAGACAGGGCATGCCTTGTCCGGCATATCGATGCCCGCCTTGCCGGCGTATGCCTTCACCTCTTCGCTCTCAAAATCCACATAATGGCACTTACTGCAATAGTAATGGGGACTTAAAGGATTTACCTCCGTAATTCCTGCCATGGTAGCCACAAAGGAGCTTCCAACGGAACCTCTGGAGCCCACCAGATATCCGTCCTCCACGGATTTCCACACCAGCTTCTGGGCAATGATATACATTACCGCAAAACCATTGGTAATAATGGAGTTTAACTCCTTCTGTAATCTCTTCTCAACGATATCCGGAAGATTGGGCCCGTATATTTCATGAGCCTTATTATAGCAAATCTCCGTAAGTGTCTTATCGCTGTCCTGAATCACCGGCGCACATTTATCAGGGCGCACCGGAGCAATGCTCTCCACCATATCCGCAATCATATTGGTGTTGGTGATGACAACCTCCTTTGCCTTATCACTGCCAAGATAAGCAAATTCTTCCAGCATCTCCTCCGTGGTATGTAAGTACAACGGTGCCTGGTCATCTGCATCCGCAAAACCCTTACCAGCCATAATAATACGGCGGTAAATCTCATCCTCCGGGTCTAAGAAGTGCACGTCACAGGTAGCCGCCACAGGCTTATGAAACTGCTCGCCCAAAGCAACAATTTTTTTATTAATATTTTGGATGTCCTCCACGGAATTCACATTGCGCACCTTTTCTGAGGTAATCATAAACGCATTGTTACCTGTAGGCTGAATCTCCAGATAATCATAAAAGCTTACAATTCTTGCAATCTGCTCGTCAGACTGTTCATCCAAAAGTGCACGGTACAGCTCTCCTGCCTCGCAGGCACTTCCCAGAATCAGTCCCTCCCTGTATTTCATCACCAGGCTCTTGGGAATTCTGGGATGTCTGCTGAAATAGGTCAAATGAGATTGGGATACCAGCCTGTACAGGTTAATTCGTCCCAAATCATTCTTTGCCAGAATAATGCAGTGGTATGATGGTAAGCGTCTCACAAGCTCCGGGCTGGACGCTCCTAATGCGTTGACCTGCGCCAAGGTATGTATCTCCTGCTCCTGAAGCATAGGAATAAACTTCACAAAAATATGTGCGGTTGCCTCCGCATCATCCACAGCCCTGTGATGATTTTCCAAAGAGACTCCCAAGGTCTTTGCTACAGCATCAAGAGTATGCTTTGCCTGTCCGGGCAAAAGCACTCTGGCTATTCCCACGGTATCAATATAGGTAAAGTCCGTGGAATAACCAAGACGCCTGCAGTTTTCCACGATAAAGCTCATATCAAAGGTTGCATTGTGAGCAGCCAGCACACAGCCCTCACAAAACTCTAAAAACTGTGGCAGAATAATATCTATAGTGGGTGCATCTAGCACATCATCATCCGTAATACCCGTCAGTTTTTCAATCTCAAAGGGTATAGGCACCTCGGGATTTACAAATGTTGAATACCTGTCCACAATCTTACCGTCAGATACCTTCACCGCGCCAATCTCTATAATGCGGTTATTTACGGGAGAAAAGCCTGTGGTCTCAATATCAAACACCACAAAGTCCGCCTGCAAATCCTGCCCCTTATCTCCGGTCACAATCTCCCTTAGGTCATCTACCAGATAAGCCTCCACACCATAGATAATCTTAAAGAAATCCTGCTTATCCGGGTTTTCATCGCCCGCTTCCTTACGCTTCCCCTTTTCTTCCTTCCACAAATCATCCCATGTGTGGTTGGCATCGGTAAAGCTCTGTACACAGCCGTGATCCGTGATGGCAATTCCCCTGTGTCCCCATTTATAGGCACGTTTTACAATATCCTTCGCCTCGGAAACACCATCCATATCACTCATCTTGGTATGGCAGTGAAGCTCTACTCTCTTTTGCGGCGACATATCCATGCGGCTCACCGTAAAATCAGGGATTTTCTTGATACCCGCGATGGAGCCTATGGTCAGTTCATGGTCAAACTTGTCCACCATGCTGATGCCCTTCACCTTCACAAAGGCTCCCTTCTTTACACCCTCTGTAATCTCTGCCACCTGGTCGTTTCTGCAGAACATTTTTACCGTCATGGTATCCGTAAAATCCGTAATATCAAAAATTAAGATGGTCTTCTCGTTCTTAATCTCGCGTTTATCAAAATTGAGAATTTTACCTCGGATGACCACTTCACCCATTTCTCCGATAATCTCTTCAATCTTTATGGCTTCCTCTTCAAAATCCCTGCCGTAAAGCACATCCGGATTGTCAGAGCGCTTCGCCTTAGAGAAATCCTTCTTGAATTCTCCTTTCTTAAAGTCTCCCTTCTTAAACTCCTTGTTCGCACCGACTTTCGTTACTGTCTTTGCGGGTGCCTGTGGCTTCTCTTCCACTTTTTTATTTTCAGGCGCTTCCTTTGCGCTCTCAGCTAAAGGAGCTCCATCTGCTACAGCCATCATACCTTCCGCAGCTTCATCCCCAGCGCCCTTTACACGCCTGTAAATCTCAGACACCTTCATACGGATTTTCTGCTCTTCGTCCTCCTTGGATGTACACTCGGAAGCCTCCACATATTCCACGCTGACAGACACCTTCAGGCCGCAGCGCTCCACCAGAATCTTTTCCAAAATCCTAACAAGCTCCTCTTCCTTGCCGCGGTTTAACACGGTATCCTCCACCGAAAGCAAAAGCTTTTCCTCCGTAGGGTAAGATAATTCACCATTTTTAAACGCATTGTATTCAATACGGCTGTACTCGGCAAGCTCCATCAGGATACTGTCCCTGTAAATATCTATCAGCTTCTCCGGATTATACTGGGAGGACAACTCAAACCTCTCGTAAATCTTGATGGTCATAGCTGCACCCGGGAATAACTGCTTTTTGATTTCCTCCTCCACAGACAAAATGATGTCCTTCTGAATCAGTTTGGTGCTATGCAAATAAATGCGCAAAAAATCCTTCCGCTTTGTGGCGGAAATTTTCTCCACATTTGTCTGCTCCATAATATCCTTTGTTCCTTTGTTCAGTTTTAGGGAAGGAAATACTTCAAAAAACGGCTTGCCCATGAACCTTCATCTAACTCCAATTCTCTAATTCTTCCTGTAATGCATGCAAAAGCTCTGCCTCCGGCACCTTGCGGATAATCTCACCCTTTTTGATGAGAAGTCCCTCTCCGATACCGCCGGCAATGCCTAAGTCGGCTTCCTTTGCCTCTCCGGGTCCGTTTACTACACAGCCCATAACCGCCACCTTAATATCTAAGGGATAATCCTCCACCAGCTTCTCAACCTTTGTGGCAAGACCGATTAGGTCAATCTGTGTTCTGCCGCAGGTAGGGCAGGAAACCACCTCAATACCACCCTTTCGAAGCCCCAAGGTCCGAAGAATCAGCTTGGCCGACTTAATCTCCTCCACCGGATTACCTGTCAGGGATACGCGAATGGTATCACCGATACCCTGGTTTAGAATCAGCCCCAGTCCGATGGCTGATTTGATATTACCGCTTGATACCGTGCCGGATTCCGTGATTCCTACATGCAGAGGATATACTGTCTTGTTCGCAAGCAGTTCATGTGCTTTAACACACATTAAGACATCAGATGACTTGATACTGATTACCAGATTGTCATACCCCAAATCCTCAATGATATGCACCTTATCAAGCGCACTCTCCACAATGCCCTGCGCTGTAACTCCGTTGTACTTTTCAACCAACTGCTTTTCCAGGGAACCGCTGTTAACGCCCACGCGGATGGGGATATTTCGCTCCTTTGCCACATCCACCACTGCCTTTACCCTGTCAATGCTTCCGATATTACCGGGATTGATCCGGATTTTGTCTGCGCCGTATTCCATGGCTGCTATGGCCATCTTATAATCAAAATGAATATCTGCAACAAGCGGAATGTGTATCTGCTTCTTAATCTCTGCCAGCGCCCTTGCCGCCTCCATGGTGGGCACGGTACAGCGGATAATCTCACATCCCGCACGCTCAAGCTCCAAAATTTGTGCTACGGTAGCCTGAACATCCTCTGTCTTTGTATTGGTCATGGACTGTATTAAAACAGGGTTTCCTCCGCCTATTTTTTTATCTCCTATATGAATGACTTTTGTATTATCACGATAGCTCATAACATCACAATCCTTTCACTTGCTGATAGTGATAAGTATACCACTCTTTGCCCCCTGACTCAAGACAAAACAAACTGTCCCGGCGACACCTGTTTTGCATATCCATCCATGCAAAGCCGCATTAATGCTGCACTTACAAGCCCCTGATGATACCCTGCAGGCATTTTGCACAAAATTTGTTCGATGGTTTTTGGTGAAATCTCCAACTGCTTATATACCGGTCTTAACTCCTTTGAAATACTTAATAAATTCTGTTTTTTCCGCTTCTCAATCACGGTTTCTTTCATTTCATCTTCGTTTTTCGATTCACCATCGTCCTCCACAAGTCCCTTTTTTGCCGCAAGCTCCTTAAGCTGGCTCACGAAATCTCCGGGAGTCAAAAAGACACCTGCGCCCTGTGTCAACAATCTGTTGCACCCATCACTTAATCTGTCCGTTATTCTCCCCGGCACCACAAACACCTCTTTTCCCTGCTCAAGCGCCATATCAACCGTAATCAGTGTCCCGCTTTTGCCCCTTGCCTCCACTACCACCAGCGCATCTGCAAGGCCGCTGACAATACGGTTTCTGGGCGGAAAATGTCCTGAGGCAGGTAAGGCACCCGGAACATAGGCTGACAGTACTCCACCCTGCTTAAGCAGCCTGTCATACAGCCTTTGATTGGACTTTGGATAACACACATCCACGCCGCTTCCCAACACCCCGTAGGAGGTACCTCCTGCTTCCATTGCAGCCATCTGACTGATACCGTCAATACCCCTTGCCATACCGCTGATAACCTGAATTCCCTGCTCCCCCAAATATCTCCCCAGCTGCGTTGCAACAAACTCACCATATCCGGAGCATTCCCTTGCCCCGATAACCGCCACCGATAACACCTCCTCCTTCGGGAGGCTCCCTTTGTAAAATAATGCGTATGGGGCATCCGGAATCTCCAAAAGGCGCCTTGGATACTCCCTCTCGCCATAAAAAACAACCCCTATGCCTTTTTCAAACAATTTTTCATACTCCTCCTGCAGCTTCCAATCACTCTGCTTCTCCAAAATATGTTTCAGCTGCATTCCATTTAAACACTCGGAAAGCTCCGCCTCAGAAGCCGTATACACCTTTCCCGGACTTTTAAATCGTGCCAGCAAAAGCCTTATGGTCTTTTCCCCGATTCCCGGTATGTTGCAAAGCCAATATGCATATTTCTTTTCTTCCCTGTTCATATTCCTCTCCTTTATATCCAATATTCCTTTGCCGGACGGTAGCACGCCGCCTCCAACAAATGCTCTTCTGAAATACTATCCTTATCCTCCAAATCAGCAATGGTTCTTGCCACCTTCAAAATCCGATGATATACCCGAACACTGAATTTCATAGTCTGATACAGCTTTTTCATACATTTTTGCTCAGCCTTTCCAAGCACGCAGTATTTCTCCACATCAGCACCATCTATATCACTGTTAAAACGATATTCAGTGCCGGCAAAACGTTTCTCCTGCCTGCATCTGGCCCTTTCCACAGCATTTCGCATCTCTGCACTGTCCATTCCTTTACGAGCTTTTCCCTGCATACCCGTAATATCTACAGGCAAAAGCTCCACACACAAATCAATGCGGTCCAAAATCGGTCCAGACACCTTCCCCATATATTTTTTGATTTGGGACTCAGTGCAGCGACATCTGTTTCTGTCCGGGTAATAGCCGCAATAACAGGGATTCATGGCGCATACCAGCATAAAGTCCGCCGGGTAACTTAAATTACCGTTTACACGGACCACCTGTATTTCATGATTCTCCATTGGTTGTCGCATACTGTCTAATACATTTCGTTGAAATTCGGGTAATTCATCCAGAAACAGCACACCTCTGTGTGCCAGGGAAATGATGCCCGGTCTGGGCACAGAACCGCCTCCTGTCAGGGCGGATTGCGAAATGGTATGATGGGGACTTTGGAATGGTCTTTCCGTCACCAGTGCCTGGTCTTCCCGAAGAAGTCCTGCGACACTGACAATACCGGTAACCTCCAGACTTTCTTTAAGCGTTAGCGGTGGCAGTATACCCGGAATCCGTTTGGCTATCATGGATTTTCCGGCTCCCGGCGGACCAACCATCAAGAGATTATGAAATCCGGCAGCCGCAATAAGTGCTGCCCTCTTTGCACTCTCCTGACCTGTTACCTCCGAAAAGTCCAAATCATCAGGAGTTCTTTTCTTCTCAAACAGTTTCTCTGCATTTATGCTCTGTGGTGGCAACAGCACATCTCTATCCTCTTCCTTTGCCTGCAGAAAATGCAACAGCTCCTGCAGACTGCCAACACCACGCACAACAATTCCCGGAATTACTGCGCCCTCCGCCACATTCGCCCTCGGCACAATGCATTCCTTTATTCCCTGCCGTACTGCCTCCTGCACTATCGGAAGCACACCTCGCACCTTCTTTACCTCACCGTTTAGGCCAAGCTCTCCCAAAAACATGGTATCTTTGGCTCTCCCCACATTAAAATATTGCAAGGCTTCCAACATTCCAACCGCTATGGGTAAATCCAGTGCGGTACCCTCCTTGCGCAAATCCGCCGGAGAAAGATTCACCGTTATGTGAGAAGGCGGTATATCAAGCCCTGCATTTTTCATAGCCGCCCACACCCTTTCCTTTGCCTCCCTCACCTCACAGCTTAAGGAACCCACCATATTAAATGACGGAAGTCCCGGTGACACATCCACCTCCACCGCCACCAAATACGCACTGATGCCCACGAAGGCACCTGATATAATTTTACTGTACATTCTTTTACCTCCTTGTATTGTAATATATACATCCGTCACTGCGCAATATGTCCTGACACGGACACGCTCTCGCTCCGGCCAATACTTAACGTAAGTTTAGGAGAATTGCTTTGCAATTCTCTTAGAATCGTCGCTGCCGAGCGACGATTTTGCCGACGTTTTTCAAGGGATCCTTTGCAGGACACATAGCACAGCTCCGGATGTTAATATTCATAAATCAAATAAGGGAAAAATATAGATTAAAGAGAAATTGTAAGATGTCTTCGTGGGGTATGAACACCCCACAAAGACCAAATATACATTAGATTTTGTTCATCATGGAATCGGGATCCTGGGCAAACTGGATAGCCATATCCCTGTCAATTTTACCGTCATAATAAAGCTGTACAATAGCTTCATCCATGGTAATCATACCCATCTTGCGGTTGGTCTGCATTACACTTGCCAGCTGATGGGATTTACCCTCTCTTACCAGATTGCGCACCGCATGGTTGGCATGCATTACCTCAAAGGCTGCCACACGCCCTCTTCCGTCCGAAGTGGGAATCAGCTGCTGGGAAATCACCGCCTCCAACACATTGGAAAGCTGGATTCTAATCTGTTGCTGCTGATGAGGCGGGAATACATCTATAATACGGTCCACTGTGCTGGCTGCTCCGATGGTATGTAAGGTGGAAAGCACCAAATGTCCTGTCTCTGCTGCAGTAATCGCCACACTGATGGTCTCCAAGTCACGCATTTCTCCCACCAGAATAACATCCGGATCCTCACGTAGTGCCGCGCGGAGTGCACTGGCATAATTGTCAGAGTCCAAACCGATTTCTCTCTGATTTACCATTGACATCTTGTGCTGGTGAAGATACTCGATAGGGTCCTCCAAGGTAATTACATGGGCATCTCTGTTATTGTTAATCTTATCGATAATAGCTGCAAGTGTAGTAGATTTACCGCTTCCGGTCGGTCCGGTAACAAGTACCAGTCCTCTTTTCCTCTGATACAAGTCAATCACGGAATCCGGCACACCAAGTTCCTCAGGAGCAGGGACCTTTGTACCCACCAGACGGAATGCCAGTCCCACAGAGCCTCTCTGCTTATACGCATTTACACGGAATCTTCCGCAATTAGGTATGGAGAAGGACATGTCATACTCTCCACGGTCTTCAAAACGGTCTCTCTGCACCTCTGACATTACATCAATCAGCACGTCCAGGGTATCCACCGGTAAAAGCTTGGGATACTCCATGGTAATCAGATTACCATTCACTCGCATCTTGGGCGGAATGCCTACGGTGAGATGTACATCACTGGCTCCGGCCTCCTTCGCCGTTCTCAAAATTTCTTCTATACTTAGCATACATTACTCTCCTTCTTTCTTAAGATAACCTGCCAGCGCAAGAGCATCTGTATTGATAATATACCTGTTGTCCATGGTCTTCATGATATCATCAATTTCAATATCCCAGTTTACTTTTAAGCCCAAATCAATGATACTGTTATCCTGCAGGCTCAAAACCATGGGCTTTAATATATCTCTTGAATTCTCAGACAAAATCAGTGCCTTCTCTCCGGTATTTAAAATTACACTGGAACCCGGCGTCAGAATATTGATACATTTGATAAGTGCATTCACAATCTGAGGGTCATACACATCCGGTCTTTCCCTGAATTCCTTGAGTGCTTTCACCTCAGACTCTGCGGTTCCAGAAAGACTCATGGCAGTCAGCTCATCATAGCGGTTTGCAACCAACAAAATCTTTGCACCGATAGACAATTTCGCTGTCTGAATATCCCTTTCTCCTTTGAGTATGTCCATTTGTATTCTAAGGGCCTGCATGCAAATTCTTCTCACAACAATCCCATCTGCCACCGTACGTTCAATCAAATCCGCGTCCTGACTCTGCGCATTTAATATATGCAGATGCATTTCCTCCGTCATCGTCTGATCATACAATACGTCCTGCGAAATCTTCAGTTTACCGATATCATGCACTAACGCTGCGTGCATGATTGCATTCTGCTCGTCCAGACGTACATTTAATACATGTGTCATCATGGCACAGAGTATAGCCACATTCAGGGAATGCCTGTAAATATAGTCATCCTTGCTTCTCAAATTCTGATAAAAATTTATCTTTCCATCCAGATGACCAAAACGCTTTATCAGCATTCCTACAATAAATTCCAGCCTGCCGCGTTTACCGGTAGCAAGAATCTTTTCAATCTCCTCCTTGATGGAAAATACCGACATCGTCTGAAAACGCTCAAACTCAATATCCTCCTCGCTCATAGGGGGTAACGGCTCTGCCGGATCCAACACATAAATACCCAACAATCCGAAATTATGTACACTTTCAATAGCCTGTGGAGTCAATTTAGAATTCCGTTCAAATAGAAGTACTCCTTTTTTATTGTAAATAGGACGTGCAAGACGCATTCCCACTCTCAGTTCATCCGTTCGTACAAACTGCATAATAACCCCTTTCTTATGTAACTGCCCATACCCGAAAATACTGTGCCGGCCACGGAATTTTCACACCCATGGCCACACACCTATTTTTATAATACACTATTTTTAGGGAAAATACAAGACGAATTGTCAGAATTTTCAACAAACTTAGACCTTAATTTCTCAACAGCCTTTTTCTCTATTCTTGAGACATAACTGCGGGAAATCCCCAATTTATCACCAATTTCATTTTGCGTAGCTTCTCTGTATCCAAAAAGTCCGTAACGCATCACTATTATTTCACGTTCTCTGTCTGTCAGGCAGCTTTCCAGATACTCTCTTAATTGTTTTACATTGTGACTTAGCTCCATGGCATCCACAATATCCGGCTGTTTTTGCTCAATGACATCCATAAGACGTATCTCATTGCCTTCCTTATCCTGTCCTATAGGCTCAAACAATGACACTTCCCTTGCCGTCTTCTTCTTGCTTCGAAGCATCATAAGAAGCTCATTATCTATACACCTGCAGGCATAAGTGGCAAGTCTTCCTTTTCCGGCATCAAAGGTATCAATCGCCTTGATCAACCCCACGCATCCGATAGATATCAAATCCTCCATATCCTCATCAACATTCTGATACTTTTTTACAATATGTGCAACCAGCCTGAGATTGCGCTCTATCAATATGGATTTTGCCGTTTTTACTTCTTCCCCGTTTCCTGATTTCATCAGGCGGACGTATTTTTCCTCTTCTCCTTTTGTCAGGGGTTTCTGAAAGGTTTCCAACAGTTCCTCCATAGTTTTCACTTAACATTAGTTTATGTGAAAACCACCTTGCAAGTGCCTGTCAGAACAAAAACTGAGCCAGTACATAATTACTGATATCAATCCCCCGTTCTGTAAGAGCCAGATATGCTCCGTCTTTGCTCATATGCAATAGCCCGTCACGGATATTTTTATCTATTACACTTCCATATACTTCCCATAAAGCTTCTCCGAATTTTTCTTCAAATTCTCTCACGCATATTCCTTCTATCATGCGCAGTCCCAGAAACATAAACTCTTCCATCTGCTCTTCCACTGTCAGGCAGACAAGCTCTCCCCTGCAATTCAGCGGTGCTTCTATATATTTCTCCAGGTCGCTTTCATTGGAAAATCTGCAATTCTCCATCAGAGAAGCCGCACCGATACCAAATCCAAGATAATCACTGCGTTTCCAATATCCTATATTATGTCTGCATGCATACCCCGGCATTGCATAATTGGAAATTTCATAATGCTCATATCCTGCTTCCATAAGCCCTTTGTATGTATCCCAGTACATCTCCCGCTCTGTCTCCTCCTCAGGCAGACAAAGCTTTTTTTGCGCATTCAATTCCGCAAATGGGGTTCCCTCCTCCACAATCAGACTGTAGGCCGAAATATGCTTGGGCGGCGGATTCAGTGCAAGCACTCTTGCAAGCGTCTCCTTGTAGGATTCCGTGGTTTGTCCGGGAAGTGCCGACATAATGTCCACATTACAGTTGCAAAAGCCGGCTGTGGCGGACCATGCATAGGTATCCATGAATTGACTGAAGGTGTGAATTCTTCCGAGTGTTTTCAATTCCTCATCACTTACAGACTGTAAACCGATACTCAATCGGTTGACTCCGGCTCTCCTGTAATGCAAAAGCTTATCCAAATCCACTGTTCCGGGATTGACCTCCATGCTGATTTCAGCATCCTCTGCCATGCAAAAATGCTCTCTCACCACAGCAAGCAGCTTCTCTATCCATGCAGCATCCACCACAGAAGGCGTTCCTCCACCGATAAAGATGGTCTTCACTTCATACTCTGCACACTCATTTGCCCGTCCAACAACTTCCGCAAGCAATGCCTTCATATAGGCATCCTGCACAGTTTTGTCATGGGCTGCTGACAAAAAGTCACAGTACAGGCATTTCCTCACACAAAAAGGGATATGAAAATATAGCTCTAACGGTTTATTTTTTGTCATCTAACTTCAACACACTCATAAATGCTTTCTGAGGGATTTCCACGTTACCAATCTGGCGCATACGCTTCTTGCCCTCCTTCTGCTTCTCCAGTAGCTTCTTCTTACGGGTAATATCACCGCCGTAGCACTTTGCAAGTACATCCTTACGCATTGCCTTTACGGTCTCTCTGGCGATAATCTTGCCGCCTACTGCCGCCTGAATAGGAATTTCAAACAGGTGTCTTGGAATCTCATCCTTTAACTTCTCACACATCTTGCGGCCCCTCTCATAGGCAGAATCAGCATGTACGATAAAGGATAGGGCATCCACTTCTTCTCTGTTAATCAGAATATCAAGCTTTACTAGACTGGACTGTTCATAGCCCTTGATATCGTAATCAAAAGAAGCATAACCTCTTGAGCGAGATTTTAAGGCATCAAAGAAATCATAAATAATTTCATTCAAAGGCAATTCATATTTTAACACCGCTCTGGTACCCTCAATATATTCCATGCCAAGATATCTTCCGCGTCTTTCCTGACAAAGCTCCATAATGGAACCGATAAATTCACTGGTCACCATAATCTCCGCACTGACAATGGGTTCTTCCATATAATCAATCTCGGAAGGGTCAGGCAGGTTGGAGGGATTGGTCAGTTCAATAACCTCTCCGTTTAGTTTATGCACCTTATAGATAACACCGGGAGCCGTAGTCACCAAATCCAGATTATACTCTCTCTCCAGACGCTCCTGGATAATCTCAAGATGTAACAGTCCCAGGAAACCGCAACGGAAACCAAAGCCAAGAGCAATGGAGGTTTCAGGCTCATAATTTAATGAAGCATCATTCAGCTGCAATTTTTCCAAGGCATCACGCAAATCAGGGTACTTTGCACCGTCTGCAGGGTACATACCACAGTACACCATGGACTGCACCTTTTTATATCCGGGCAACGGTTCGGCACAGGGACGGTTTGCATCTGTCACCGTATCACCCACTGCCGTATCCTTTACATTCTTGATGGAGGCGGTAATATAGCCTACCATACCAGCGGAAAGCTCCTCACAGGGGAAGAACTGTCCTGCACCGAAATACCCCACTTCCACAACCTCCTGCTTGGCTCCTGTTGCCATCATGCGGATGGTTGTCCCCTTTTTCACTGTACCTTCCATGATACGGCAGAAAATAATAACACCTTTATAGGAGTCATACAATGAGTCAAAAATAAGTGCCTGAAGGGGGGCCTCGGGGTCACCCTTGGGCGCCGGAATCTTGGTCACAATCTGCTCAAGCACCTCATCGATACTGATACCGTTTTTGGCCGAAATCAAGGGGGCATCCTGCGCCTCAATGCCAATCACATCCTCAATCTCATCAATAACTCTCTGGGGCTCTGCGCTGGGCAAATCAATCTTATTGATAACCGGGAATACATCCAAATCATGGTCAAGTGCCAGATATACATTGGCAAGTGTCTGGGCCTCAATACCCTGCGCTGCATCCACTACCAGAATTGCACCGTCACAGGCAGCCAGTGAACGGCTTACCTCATAATTAAAGTCCACATGTCCGGGAGTATCAATCAGGTTAAAAATATACTCCTCCCCATCTTTCGCACGGTATACGGTACGAACGGACTGTGCCTTTATGGTAATACCACGCTCTCTTTCTAGCTCCATATTGTCAAGCACCTGTGCCTGCATTTCTCTGCTGGTAAGCAGTCCTGTCTGCTCAATGATACGGTCTGCGAGGGTGGATTTACCGTGATCTATATGTGCAACAATACAAAAGTTGCGGATTTTGCTCTGATCGTAAGCTGCCATGTTATATCCTCTCTATCCTGTACTTCAAATAATCACCCGGAACTTGCCGGAAACAGTATGATTGTAGCAGAATTTGCCCTACTTGTCTATGCCTTTACGTCAACATCCCTGACCGGAAAGCACCAAATCCAAAATATGGGCAAGCGGATCACAGGCATTCATGGCCTCCTCCACCGTATTGTTTTGTGCACCCAGCTCCACCAATAAGGTTTTCGGCTTCAAATGCATATTATATCGATAACTCTTCAAATAAATTTTTCTGGTAAGTCCGGGATAATATTTTGTTGCCGTAAGCTGCATTTGGAAAGAAAAGCGCAGATTATCCTGTAGGTTTTCATTGTAAAGGTAGGAAATATTACCTGTCTTTCTGGTTCTGCTCATTCCGTTAAAAAACATAAACCGTGCTGTAGGTCTGCCATCCAAATCCATCAATAGCTTTGTGCCCTCAGGCATCTGATCCCTATGTAAATCTATGACAACTTCAATGGATGGATTCTCTGCGAGTAATTTTTCAATTGCCGGCAGTGACTGGGCATACGCATCATCACGTACTTTTACATCATACTCTCCCGTATGATGCAGCACCTTATAACCATAGGTATCCGTCAGTATCTGTGTAAGACGCTCTCCCACACCCACAATGGTTGTACTTTTGTCTCCCGGGACCGAATCGGCAAAGGCTTCCTGTGAATGAGTGTGATATATCAATATTTTAGGTTCTTCCCCTTCCTTAGAAACCGTCATCTTTTTGTCCAGTAGTTTGTCTATGGAAAGCTGATCATTTCCTGCCGCTGTGCTGGCATCTATAGTATAATAGTTTTTTACCAATGTCTCATAGTCGGAAAGCAAGTTCAAATCCACCTCCTGCATCAGTGTGTGGGGAATAAATCCGTTATCCTGTACAATGGGTTGCTCCGTCACTTGTGTCTGAACCACATCCTGTTCAGAATTTATGGATTGTACCTGCGTTTCCTGACTTTGACCGACCTGTAAGTTTTCTTCACGTAAAAGCTCATACAAGCCCGCCTGCTCATCAATTTCCTCCAACGCAATTAACCGCTCCTCATCTTCAAAGACTATCGGTTCCTGTTCCTTGGCATAGCCGTACAAAGGCATCATCCGTCCTGCTTCATTCACCTGCCCGGATGAAAATGCCACTATCGGCCAAACCTTGTTCTGCATCTTTCCTCCGGCTATTCTTACCACACTGCTTATTAGCGGCTCTTCTGATTTATTCCCCGCCAGATAAAGAAGCAAAAACGCTCCCAATACTGCAAGCCAAACCAGGGGATTTGCTTTTTTTCTATTACTTCTTACACCAATCCCTCCTTCACACAACACATAATTAATATATGTTGCGTTTCATAAGGCTATTCCATCCCCTTCTCAAGAGCGATATTGATTCCTTCAGACACAGTAAAGCTCACTCTCTTAATTACGGCATCAATATCCTTTCCTGTCATATACATATTATTAAGCTCAGTAAAGGCATGGCGATGCTGTCCCATATATTTCACGCAATCAAACTCTTTGTCTTCCTGCAACAGTTTTTCCAATGCATCTCCCACTATAGTTGCCGCATCTACTACCGTAGGAACACCGATGGCAATCACAGGTACCCCAAGGCTTTCCTGTGTCAGAGCATTTCTGTGGTTTCCCACACCTGATCCGGGTTGAATCCCTGTATTGGTTATCTGAATGGTACGGTTCAAACGTTTCGTACTGCGGGCAGCCAAGGCATCCACCACTATCACTACATCAGGAGCAGTCTCACGAATGACTCCTTTGATAATCTCTGCCGTCTCCATACCCGTCTTTGCCATAACTCCCGGCTCTATACTGCTGATTTGGTTAATTTTATCGCAGTTATAGGCTGCCTTTCCATAAAGTTTTACCACATGCCTGGTGATAAACAGATTATCTACCACCTGTGGTCCCAACGCGTCAGCAGTCACTTCCCTGTTTCCCAGACCAACCACCAATATGGATTGCTCCTCTTCATGTCCCGGAAGCATTTTATACAGCTCCTCTGCCAGACATTCAGAAATTTCCCTATGATAGTCCTCGTCCGGCTCCACCAATGCCGGTGCTTCCATGGTGACATAGGTTCCCATAGGCTTTCCCATGGTTTTCGCCGCATTTTTTGACTCCACAATC
>SVFG01000057.1 GCA_015056975.1 Lachnospiraceae bacterium
TTTAATTGTCTTACGAATCATATTACCTCCAAACTGTCACCAATCTAAATGTTACAAACTTATTATATGTTGCTCTATAAAGATACCATTCGGACATTCCCTATGTCAACATTAGGATATATTTGGCAAACAGGTTATACTCTGCAATAATTTCCGGCACTGACCGCAGCATTTGCACCGTCTGCCACCGCCGTAATAATCTGACGTATAGGCTTTTTACGCACGTCTCCCGCCGCATAAATACCGGGAATTTCCGTAGCGCAATCTTCCCCTGCGATAATATATCCGCCTTCGTCACAAGCTGTCATGCCTGCGAGCAACTCAGTATTGGGATGAATACCGACTGCAATAAAAATACCTGCCACGGAAAGCTGCTTTTCTTCACCGCTCTTTACGTCCTTTATCATCAGGCTTTCTACCATATCTTCACCTTGTATCTGCTCCACCACATGGCTGTAGAGAATCTCCACATTGGGCAGGGCCATCAGCTCTTCCTGCAGCACCATTGCGCCGCGAAGCTCATCACGTCTGTGAATCAGATACACCTTTTCACAGGTACGTGCCAGATAGATGGCATCCTCCAACGCCACATCTCCGCCGCCTACCACGGCTACTGTCCTGTTTTTAAAGAAAGCGCCGTCACAGGTTGCACAGTAGGACACACCCATGCCTGAAAGCTCCTCCTCACCCGGCACATTCAAATGAGCATGCTGGGCTCCGGTAGCCAAAATCACTGTCTTTGCCTGAAGCTCCTCTGCATCCGTCTTAATCAGCTTATAATCTCCTGCATCGCTTACGGAAATCACTTCCGCCTCCTTAAAGGGGACACCCAGCTTGTCCGCATGCTTTCTGAATTCCATGCCCATGTCAAAGCCGTTCATCCCGGGCATTCCCAGATAATTGTCCACCTCGTAGGTATTCAGCACCTGGCCGCCACTCATGGGAGCCTTCTCCAATACCAAAAGGTTAAGTCCTGCACGCTTTCCGTACACTGCCGCGCTAAGCCCTGCGGGGCCGGAACCGATAATAATCAAATCGTACATATATCCTCCAATCTGCCACAAAAGCCGTGGCACAGAATCTGCTTTTTTACAATCAATAGTGTAACAGTTTTGGGGTGGAAAAGCAAGGAGTTCGGTGGTATACTTAGAGTAAACGATGTATTCGATAAAGGCTTCGGTGGCTATAAGTATTTTTTTGTTCAGAGTTACGGCCGGGTATTTTCTAAGCAATGTAGTTACTTTCTATTTGCTTACGGGTCGGTGCGCATGATGCATCCATGCCCAAGCGCACCTAAAATGCTCTTCCGTGAGCATTTTCCCCTGAACTTCAAAGCACATTGCCTGAAAATACAACCAGCCTGCACAATTCACACAAAACACTTATGGCCACCGAAGCCTTCACAATACACTTCTCATGAAGTATACCACCACAAGGAGAATTCTATGACTAACACAAAGACTGCCCTCGTAACAGGGGCTTCCAGGGGAATAGGACGTGCCATAGCCGAAGCACTTGCCAAGGAAGGGTATCATCTGATACTGACCTGTAATCAATCATATGAAGATCTGCAAAAGCTTTCCCACAGCTTGGAGCAGGACTATTCCGTCTCCTGTCGTGCCGTGCGCACG
Source organism: Lachnospiraceae bacterium (assembly GCA_015056975.1). Classification (GTDB taxonomy): domain Bacteria; phylum Bacillota; class Clostridia; order Lachnospirales; family Lachnospiraceae; genus Acetatifactor. The sequence continues at coordinate 1,632 of SVFG01000057.1, forward strand.
GACATGGGGGACCCCGCACAGGTAGAAGCTCTGTTTGACAGCATTACAGACCTTGATGTGCTTATCAACAACGCCGGCATCTCTCATGTAGGACTGTTGCATGAAATGACTGTAGAAGAATGGAGACAGATAATGTCGGTAAACTTAGACTCCTGCTTTTATACCTGTAAATACAGCGTGCCTCTTATGTTAAAGAAGCACGCCGGTCGTATTCTCAATATTTCTTCCGTGTGGGGCAATGCAGGTGCATCCATGGAGGTTGCTTATTCCGCTTCCAAGGGCGGTATTAACAGCTTCACCAAGGCACTTGCCAAGGAGCTTGCGCCAAGCAACATCCAGGTAAATGCTATTGCATGCGGTGTGATTGACACTGCCATGAATGCCTGCTTTTCTCCCGAAGATATGGAAGCTCTCATTTCAGAAATTCCGGCAGACCGCCTTGGTCGCCCCGAAGAGGTTGCTACACTGATCTGTCAGCTTTTGAAAGCTCCCACCTATCTGACGGGACAAATCATTACCATGGACGGCGGCTTTTTATAAGCCGCCTTTATTTTGCCCAAAAATCTTCTGCTGCCTGTAAATCCTTATAACCGTACATTCTCACACTGTGGCCCATAATGTCATAGGTTAAATTCTTTTCATTTCTGGCATATTCCACCACATATCTGCCGTACAGCTGTAGCATCTTGTCTGAATAGGTGCTAAGCTCACCTCTAAGATAAGTTTCATAAGAAGTATTGTACCGATGATCCTCATAGCTGTGGATACTTCTGGCATTGTCTGCCAGATGGGGATACTCTGCTGCAAATTCCTCCATCCATGCAACCTGAATCCCTGCAATTTGATTTATTACTGCCTTCTTTTCCTCAGAAAGCACCGGAAAATGCTCCTTGATTTTGTCATAAGCAGCTTTGTCCGTATACTCCATCATTCGGCCGTACTTCTCAGTAATCAGGTTGTGTCCCCTCTGATACTCCACGGTAAAATCATACAAATATTGCAACAGCATGGTGTGATTCCAGGTAAGATACTGACTCATGCGCATGACGCGGAAGGTTGCCCAATCATTCTGACAGGAAGCTCTGCCACCCTCGTTTTCCACCTTGTCAAAGGCCTCAAACTCCAGCCTTGCAATTCTCTCCGCAAGTTTCTCCACACTTTCATCCGCAACGGAAGCCTTAAACGTAAGCTCCGTGGCATGAGTATCCAAATATGCATCCGTATCACTGATAAAGCTTTGTTCATAAAGCTGACGCACCAAAAATACAGCAATTGCTTCAACTGTACGCAGTACCTCTTCGAATTTCTCTGTTGCAGACCGCCCCTGCTTAATATCTTCTCTCTCTTTCAACACCGTACACTCTGCCCACAGCGCCCTGCACTTATCTGCCAAATCACTTAAAGCTCTGCCCTTTTCACTTTCCTTCACGCTGCGGACTAACCACTTATCATGGGGCGGATATTTTCCATCCAAATAAAGCTGTAGTTTAAGCGCTTCCTTCAAGCCGTCAGGCAACAGCATTCCCGCCGTGAGTATATCCCCTCTTTCATACATTCTCGGGAAATTATATTGTGCATTCTGAGAAAACAGTGCTGCAGCCTGCGCCAGTTTCAAATACAGCACCTTCAGCGGATACCCCAACTTAAGTTTATTGCGCATATCACTGAAAATGCCTTCCGTATCCACAAACACTTCACCGTTTACCGCAGCGGCAAGGGCACTGTCCGACACCTGCTGCCAGTCAATCTCTTCCCACTTATCCGTTCCCAGTAATCGCCTATAAAATGCAGATATGGTAGATACACCTCTTCTGCCCATTCCCTGCGCACTCACATTTCTCCTAAAGCCTTCATATTCGGTGGGCAGCTTTGCATAGGCTTCTGTTAATTTCTCTCCAATCTCGTCGTAGGTATTCTCCGTCACCCACAAACATACATCCGGCCCGAAATCATGGTCTCTTGATATCGCATCATCATAACCAAAACAGTCAGAACCTTCCCCTACAAGACCAACGGCTATTTGGTCAGTATACTCCGGGAATTCCTTATTAAGCATGGGTTGCACCCACTCCTTGTAATAACGTCTGCTTAACGCAAGACCCTTCGTCACCTCAAAAGCCGGATTGAAATTGCTTTCTTCCACGACACGTTCATCCTCAGGTATGTGCTCCTCTTCTAAAGCCATGCGGCATGCTTTGCATCTTTCCTGCAAACGTCTGTAATACTCTGTCCTTGCAGGATTTCGTTCCATAATAGCCAGGGCCTTCTCAAATGCTACAAGAGCCTTTTCATATTGCTTTTCTGCAAAATAACAGCTTCCCAAAGCAGAAAGTGCCGCACAGTAGTGGGTATCCTCAACCCCCATGTGTTCAAAATCACTTACAGCTCTCTCCCCATATTCCCTTGCCTCCGCAAGTTCGTTAAGCTGCACACAGGTGCTTGCCAGATTGGTATAGGTCACCGCAATCTCAAACTCCGCGTCTTTTGCTTCCACAATCCTAAGAGCCTTTAAAAGTGCTTCCTTAGCATTATTAAAATCTCCCAATTCCTGATAGAGAAGACTTAAATTATTTTCAAAGCTTGCCACCAGCATATTGTCAGCAGACAGTGTTCTATCGTAAATTCCACGCACCTGTAAATACAGCTCCAATGATTCTCCCAGTCTGCCTCCCGCACGGTAGGCATTTGCCACATTTAAAAGCGTAGTAGCATAGGGTATGGAATCCTCAAGACCCATCTGCTGCGCCAGATGCATTGCCTGCATAGCAATAGCATAGGAGTTTTCCACCTGGCTTGTCTCACGATAATATCCCAAAAGCTCGTTTAATAGCTGCAACAACGCACCGTTATCTCCAAGCTCTGCTGCCTCTGTAATTGCTCCAAGCATCACCTGTTCTGCGTCAGGGCCTCTGTTTTCTTCATATAAAGTATCTACCTCTTGTAAAATCCGGTTAATATCCATAGTCGCACCTTCCCCTTATATCACTACTCATTAAATAACTTCACTTCATTGGGAGCCGTACTGTAATCGTATATGGTTTCTGCAATCTGTTCCATGGCTGCCTTGTTCTGCTTGGCATCGTACTGCTCGCCCTCCATCAGCCAGCCGGGCGCATCAAAAAACACGATGTCCGCACCCACATGCTCATAAAACCATATGGGCAGAGTATTATTGCCATGGTGCCCCATCTGCACACAATCTGCCTTTATATCAAGACCTTCCTTCATCCATTTGTCTGCCAAGCCCTGCGCATAACAGTCTCCCACAAACAACATACTCATCTCCGGAGTTGCTGCCTTAAACACCAGAGAACTGTTGTTGGGAACATCACCGGCAAACTGTTCGATTCCTTCGAAATAGCTATTGTAAAAGGTCAGTGTCAGATTGTCAAATTTAAGTGCATCCCCTGCTTTCAGACTTGTTACCTCCTGCCAGCCCTCCGTAAGGTCAAGATAGGCTTCATAGGTGGCAATCACATCCCATTCCTGCGCCACCGCTTTATAAAAGTCATAATCAAGTCCATTATCATAGATGGCATCTACCTCCACACCGTCCTCCGTAAATATCTTTACAAAAGCACCGATATGGTCAAAGTGGGGATGCGTCAGAATCCATGCATCTACATGCTCCCCATTTTCTGCAATCACCTGACGCACATAATCCGCATTATTCTCCGTACCGCCGTCTATCACAATCAGCTCTCCCGAATTGCTGGTAATGGTGTAAAAATTTGCCTGACTTCCTGATACATCCTGATGCTGGGTCAGTGTCCATTTTACATCCTCCGGCGCTACTATCTTCTCCTTACCGCAACCGCTTAACAATACCAGTATTATGGCACATATGCCGCTCAAAAATTTCCTGTAATAATTATGTCTTATGCTCATACTCATACATTTCTCCATGATTCCAAAAACGCAGCCTGCATTCACTTTTAGCCTGCAGGCTGCGTCATGTTATTTATGCTTTACTGAATTGCTGCGTGAATCTCCTGCAGGGATATTACACCAAGCTCGCCCTCCTGCTTCACTGCGTAAATTCCTTCTGCGGTAGCCTTTGCAGCTGCCATGGTTGTCATATAAGGAACCTTTGCCTTGATAGCTGTCTTACGCACATAGCTGTCATCAAAATTTGTCTCAGCCTTTGCGGTAGGAGTGTTGATAATCAGCTGAATCTTGCCATTCATCACTTCATCCACGATGTTGGGTCTGCCCTCCTGCATCTTGTTGATACGCTCGGACTTCACACCGTTTGCCACAAGTAACTCGTGGGTAGAACCGGTTGCCTTAATGTTGAATCCACACTTCTCAAAGGTCTTTGCAATCTCAACCACCTCAGGCTTGTCATTGCGGCTTACGCTGAACAGCACGGTACCTTCCTTGGGAAGACAGGTCTGTGTAGCTTCCTGTGCCTTGAAGAACGCCTCACCAACGCTGGTGGAAAGTCCCAATACCTCACCGGTGGAACGCATCTCAGGTCCAAGGAGAGGGTCAACCTCGGGGAACATATTGAAGGGGAATACCGCTTCCTTTACACCATAGTATACAGGCTTCACTTCCTTCATATCTGCAATAGGTGATGCCATACCTGTAAGCTCACTCGTCATAATCTGGGTAGCCAGCTTCACCATCTTCACATTACATACCTTGGAAACAAGGGGCACGGTTCTGGAAGCTCTGGGATTTGCCTCCAATACATATACCTTGCCGTCCTCAATCGCATACTGCATATTCATCAGACCGCAGACACCCATCTCCTCTGCAATCTTTCTGGTGTATTCCTTAATGGTTTCCACAAGTTCCTGCGGAATATTCTTGGAAGGAAGGATACAAGCAGAGTCACCGGAGTGTACACCTGCAAGCTCAATATGCTCCATAACTGCGGGAACAAATGCATGCTTACCGTCTGCGATTGCATCCGCCTCACACTCAGTTGCGTGGCGCAGGAAACGGTCAATCAGTATAGGTCTGTCGGGAGTTACACCGACTGCTGCTGCCATGTACTGCTTCAGGGATTCAGGCTCGTTTACAACCTCCATACCGCGTCCGCCGAGAACGTAGGAAGGACGAACCATAACAGGATAGCCAATCTTTTCAGCGATTTCCAAAGCTTCCTCTACATTGACTGCCATTCCTGCCTCAGGCATGGGAATACCAAGCTTCTCCATCATGCCGCGGAACAAATCTCTATCCTCAGCCATATCGATAACTTCGGGAGAGGTTCCCAAAATGTTTACACCATTCTTCTTAAGGTCTGCTGCCAGATTTAAGGGTGTCTGACCACCGAACTGTGCGATAACACCAACGGGCTTCTCCTTCTCGTAGATACTCAGTACATCCTCTAAGGTCAGCGGCTCAAAATACAGCTTATCGGAGGTATCGTAGTCTGTGGAAACCGTCTCAGGGTTACAGTTTACGATAATGGTCTCAAAGCCAAGCTCCTTTAATGCAAATGCTGCATGTACACAACAGTAGTCAAACTCAATACCCTGACCGATTCTGTTGGGACCACCGCCCAGAATCATAATCTTTTTCTTATCAGAAGCAACTGTCTTATCAGGTGCATTGTAGGTAGAGTAGTAATATGCGCTGTCTGTTGTACCGCTTACGTGTACAGGCTCCCAGCTCTCGGTAATACCGTAACCGATTCTGGTCTTACGGATTTCCTCCTCGGAAACCTCCAAGAGCTTGCTTAAATAACGGTCTGCAAAACCGTCCTTCTTTGCCTTCTCCAAAACTTCCTTGGCAGGAACAGAACCCTTCATGGCAAGAAGCTGCTCTTCCTCCTCCACAAGCTCCTTCATCTGTTCGATAAAGTAGTGCTTAATCTTGGTAAGTTCAAATAACTCATCAACGGTAGCACCCTTTCTGAGTGCTTCGTACATAATAAACTGTCTCTCGCTGGTAGGATAAATCAGTATCTTCAAAAGCTCTTCCTTGCTCTTGTCATGGAAGTCCTTTGCAAAGCCAAGACCGTAACGGCCGATTTCCAGGCTTCGGATAGCCTTCTGGAAAGCTTCCTTGTAGGTCTTACCGATACTCATAACCTCTCCTACCGCACGCATCTGTGTGCCAAGCTTATCCTGTGAATCCTTAAACTTCTCAAACGCCCATCTCGCAAACTTAATAACAATATAGTCACCATCGGGAACATATTTATCCAAAGTACCGTACTTACCGCAGGGAATCTCATCCAAGGTAAGTCCGGATGCCAGCATTGCAGATACAAGCGCAATCGGGAAACCGGTTGCCTTGGAAGCAAGGGCGGAAGAACGGGAGGTTCTGGGGTTAATCTCAATTACAATAATTCTGTCAGAAACGGGGTCATGCGCAAACTGCACGTTGGTACCACCGATAACCTGTACCTCATTTACAATCTTATATGCCTGCTCCTGAAGACGCTTCTGACACTCCTCGGAAATGGTCAGCATAGGCGCGGAACAGAAGGAATCGCCGGTATGTACACCCAGAGGATCAATATTCTCAATAAAGCATACAGTAATCATCTGGCCCTTGGAGTCACGCACTACCTCAAGCTCCAGCTCTTCCCATCCGAGAATGGACTCCTCTACAAGCACCTGACCTACAAGGCTGGCCTGAAGACCTCTTGCACAAACTGTCTTTAGCTCTTCTACATTATATACCAGACCACCGCCGGCACCACCCATGGTGTATGCGGGACGAAGTACAACCGGGTAACCAAGCTTATCAGCGATTGCGAGTGCCTCCTCTACTGAGTAAGCAACCTCACTTCTTGCCATCTCTACACCAAGCTTGTCCATGGTCTTCTTGAACTCGATTCTGTCCTCGCCGCGCTCGATGGCATCTACCTGAACACCGATAACCTTTACGTCATATTTATCCAAAACGCCTGCGCTTGCAAGCTCGGAACAGAGGTTTAAGCCGGACTGTCCGCCAAGGTTAGGCAGAATAGCATCGGGGCGCTCCTTTGCAATAATCTGCTCCAGTCTCTTAACATTCAAAGGCTCAATATAGGTTACGTCTGCAATCTCTGGATCCGTCATAATGGTTGCAGGGTTGGAATTTACAAGTACGATCTGGTAGCCAAGCTGTCTCAACGCCTTACATGCCTGTGTACCGGAATAATCGAACTCGCAAGCCTGTCCGATAATGATAGGACCGGAACCGATAATTAGTACTTTTTTGATGTCTTCTCTCTTACTCATCTTCTCCTCTTTTCCGCCGCTTCATCCGCAGCTGTTTCCTTGTTACAAAAGAAAAGCCAGTAATAATAAATACTACCGGCTAACAACACTAATTATATTATCAAAACAAATAGAGGGAATGGAAAAAAAGGAACAATAAGTCCCTGAAACTCTGGTAGGGTTATTCAGCATTAATTTCCACTGTGCTTTCATCCTTATTTCCTCTCTCCTATTTTTATTGCCTGACTTATTATATACAAAAAAAGTCGTTTCGTAAATAGCAAATTGAAAATTTGTAAATATTATAGAAGCACCTTGCCAAATTGTCATAAGCACTATGGCATTATGTACAATTCTCATCCTTTTTCAAAGACGCATCCAACTTTGGCAAGACCTTTCCCGTCAGTAGCATTATCGCAACCGGTACCAACAAAAGACTGATTAATTGGGATGTAGAGAACACTCCCACCTTACCTCTGTTGATGTCTCCCCGAAGCATTTCCAAAAAGTATCTCGCCACTACATAATATATAAGGTAAACACCGAGCATTCTGCCCTGTAACATTTTTCTCTTGCGAAGCAGTGTAAACAACACACCAAACATGACAAAGTTTAGTCCCGCCTCCAAGAGCTGTACCGGAAAACGGGGCACCTCATGAAGCTCCGGCATAAATTCATTGAACGGAAACTGTACACTGAACGGGCCATGATACTCAATACCGTAACAACAGCCTGCAAGGAAACAACCGATTCTGCCAAAACCATGCACCAAAGGAATGAATGGTGCAAACACATCCAAAAACGGTGTAACCGGTACCTTGAAATGACGGCTGTATCTGAGGATACCCAAGAAGGTTCCAATCAGTCCGCCGTAAAATACCCAGCCGCCAAAGGCGTAGGAAATTGCCTCAATGGGGGCATGCTTTATCAGTTTACAGAACAAATCCCAATGGCTGATAATATCAGGAAGCTTGGTCAGAAAGAAAACTGCTTTTGCTCCCACAATAAGTCCCAACGCACCATAGATGGAACCATACACAATATCTTCCTTTGCCACGCCATACTTTGGTGCAATCCTGCTGCCAAAAAACAGTGTCACCAAAAAAGCTCCGATAAACACAGGACCGTATAACGGCAGTTCAAAAAATCCAAACAAATGAATAGATGGTAACATAAAACTCCTTAATACAAAAAGCTGCTGCAAACGCAGCAGCTTTCTATGTACTCACTAATTAGTAAAGGTCATCCCAATCCAAAGAACCAAACAAATCTTCCAATTCGCTTGTAGCTCTGTTGATGTCACTCTGTGCCTTACAAGAAGCACCTACACATCCATAGCAGCCATAATTTCCGTATCCGCCACCGCAGGTAGAACATCCACCACAAGCAGCACAACCAACTGCAAAGATAAGACCAAAGATTAATCCCAAAAGACCGCAAACAAATCCGCCTGTACCCTTAGCACCGCCGGTTTGCTTCTTGGTATTAATACCGATAACAAGACCAACTACACCGAGAATAACGCCGATGAATGCAGCGATAACACCAAACATAATACCGCCCAAAACAGAAACAACAATACTTACAATACCGCAAACGGTACCAACTGTTCCGAGACCGCCACCGTTAGCTACGGGAGCTGCCTGCTGATATACGGGCTGCTGATAAGCCTGCTGCTGAGGTGCCTGCTGATATACAACCTGCTCGGGAGCGGGTGCAGGTGCAGGTGCAGGAGTAGGATTATTTACTGCTGCACAGTTAGGACATACGTTTGTTCCTTCAGGAATCTGACTTCCACATTTTTCACAAAACATCTTGATTTCCTCCTCTGAAAATGAATTGTAACTGATATTTTGTCGAATCAGTTATCTATATGATATTATAGTCGAATTATAAAAATAAAGCAATACTTTTGTAAATTTTCCATAAAAAGTAGCGAGTTTTTAGAATTAATCAATCCCCATGCTCTCCATATAGCTGTCATAGTCAAAATTCATGTAAAAATCATACACTTCCTCACAGTATGCTTCATAATTATCTTCGGTAAGCTCTCCATGCCCTTCCTTTATCCACATAAGAATCTGCGAATTCAAATCCTCATTGTGATGTGCCACGTCCCTGTAATAGTCCAGATTACAAATGGTATCGTATTCCGTGTTAAAGGAGAACAGATGAATGTTCTCATAGGGCAGAAGCAATTCAATAATATATTTTTCTGCAGCCAAATGTCTCTCAAGCTTTCCCTCAAGCTTCCAGTAGTCCATAAAACAGATGCTGTACGGAGTAATATAGAGGTAAAACTCTATCTGCGGATTCTCCTTTGCAAGGGCAACCACGTTCTGCTCGATATTTTCCCTGATAACGGTACGTTCTTCCTCTGTAATGGGAATCTGACTGTCCGCCCTCACCACGGTATTTCTGGCATAATAGGCGTTTACCGCATCCTTTCCGAAGGAGTAGTGGTCGTTCCAATTACAGTAATCATCAAAATTCATTTCAATCCTGCCATCACTGTCAAATCCCAGTAAGTTCTGCAATGTTACCATCAATATGGATTTATTGTACAGGTAGCTCACATCATTAAGGGGATTTTTGTCATACAGGTAGGTGGGATAATCCGTATAATCCATATCATCCTTGGAATTAAAGAAACGCACTCCATCCAATCCCCGCACAACCATTTTAATATTGGGATTGTACTCCGTAGCCACCTTAAGATTATCATTAATCTCCTTGTAGCTGCCTCCCGAATATGGTACCTTGATAGCGTTAACGCCAAATAATGCGTTCAATTCCGAAGGTTTAAAGCACTCTGTCATGGAGCTGCCTGTAATAATGGCATCATACTCAAAATGCTTTACAATGCCATTGTTCTGATAGCGTTCATTGTCCAATATATAAGCTACACCGGGCAACGGTTTGTGATAGTGGAAATATGGATCCACTATGATTGTCAGTGCCCCTATCGACACCAGAATGATTAAAAATAGGGTTACGAACCCTAGCATCCACTTTTTTCCGGTACGCATTTTTCTGCTCCTCATTAAAAGTTGAAATATAAAAATGTGCTGATACCCGCAAAGGAAAAAACACACCAGGTAAACAAAATGAGTGTAGTCAACATATTCCATACAGTGGGTTTAAAGCGTTGCATTTTCTCATACGCATTCTTCGAGCCAAGAATGAGACCAAGTGCCACCACAAAGAATGCAGTAATCAGAAACTGCGGATATACTGTCTCAATCTTAATCAGGCTAAGCACCTTCTTAAACTCTGCCGTCCTCACAATATCGATAAACACCTGGTCAACCGGCGCAAACTTCCAGGAAAATAAGGTCTTCAGGAAGGCAAACGCCTGCGATAGTGTCGGTGCCCGGAAAAATACCCAGGTAATATTTACAAAGGTAAAGGTAATCAGCCAGTTAAATGCCGGATGCAGCTTGTCAAAGAACTTCTTAAAGATTCTGGTTATCACGGAAAACAAGCCGTGGCAGAATCCCCAGAACACAAAATTCCAGCTTGCTCCGTGCCAGAGACCGCTTGCCAGAAAAACAATCATAATGTTCACATAGGTCCGCACATTTCCTTTGCGATTGCCACCCAAAGGAATATATACATACTTTGTAAAGAATCTTGTCAGCGTCATGTGCCATCTGTCCCAAAACTCCGTGATGGTAAGCGCCTTGTAGGGAGAATTGAAATTCACCGGCAGCTCAATATTCATCATTTTACCGATACCGATAGCCATATCACAGTAGCCGCTGAAGTCAAAATATATCTGAATGGTATATGCCAACATTACAATCAATGCCGACACAGAAGTCAGCTGGTCAAAGGTTGTATATCCGTAGGTAACCAAATTACCGAAGGTATCCGCCAGAAGCACCTTTTTCGCAAGACCAAAGGTAAAAATGTATACGCCTGCTGCCAAATTGTCCGTATTCAGCTTCTTCTTGGCTTCATCCATAAATTGTGGTACCAACTCATCATGGGTCACAATAGGTCCTGCAACAAGCTGGGGGAAATATGCCACATAGCTTGCATAATGCAGGAAATTATATGCCGGGATCTCTCCCCTATAAGCATCCACCACAAAGGAAATCTGCTGAAAGGTAAAGAAGCTGATACCAAGGGGTAACACTATTCCCAAGAAATCCAATTCGGTTTTAAACAATGCGTTGATATTGCCGATAAAGAAATCCATGTACTTGAAGTAGCCCAGAATCCCCAAGTTGATTACCACACCGGCTATCATGGTCACCTTGCACCATTTTGTCCCTCGCATCTTTTCAATCAGCTTATATACACCGAAATTGAATAGGATACTGCTCACGATAATCAATAAATAGCTTACATTGAAATATCCATAAAACCACAAAGACATTCCCAAAAGGAACGCCTGACTCAAGGTATACTTTTTATAATGATTCAAGGTAAAATATCCTATCAGGCACAAAGGCAAAAATAATAGGACAAAGATATAAGAATTGAATAACATAGCAGCCTCCAAGGGTTATTTGCTACTTATAAATCTATCAAACGAGGAGGCATTTGTCAACGCAAAGCCCTCACCCAAACACAACTGCAAGAAACATGACAAAACAGGCTGTCAAGCCTTCAGCCGCCGTCAAAATAATCTGCATCTTTGCCGAAGCTTTTTCCCACTCTTCCTCAATCCTCGCCCTCTCTATGGGGTCATCCGTGTGAATCTCTTCCTCCGGTCTTTGAGGAATCAGTCCAAACAGAGGAAACCCCAGTATCAAAAGGAATCCTATCTTGGAGCCAAACCTTCCGTTTCCCACATGCACCAGTCTGTTGTTTTCAATCACCCACGGTATAAACAGCCATATAATAAAGGCTGCTACGATACCCGCAATCATAATGATGTTTCTAATATGTTTGAGCTTCGTTGATGTCAGTTTATCCATAGTATTACCTCCCATCGCCTTCACAATACTGTATCCACAGACCGTGGATGATTTCATCGCGATACACAAACTTGATTCTGACTGTCATTTTTTCAAAGATGATGTACTGATATACAATATGGTCGTACTCCTCATCTGCCTTAGTCTGTCCCATCCGCACAAATGCCCCCAGACCGGCAATGGAATCCACCCACATTTTCCGGAAGGAGTCCATGGGCATATAATCCTTCATTTTCCGACTGAAATGGGGATAAAGTTTGGATAAATCATCCTGCAAAATGTACTCCGCGCATTGTATGGACAATTGCATGACAGAAGTTTGGTTTCGGGAAGGTTGCGCCCTATCTCTATCAAAAATATCCTCACCATCCTCCACAGCTGCCAACACTTCGTTCAGCATGCGGATTTCCTCCGCCTTCGCTTTTATCAGCGCGCTAATTTCTGCCCGCCGCAAATTTATCACATCTGTAAGCGGCGTTTTTCCGACAATATACTCCTGTATACTCCTTATGGGAAGTCCGATTGTACGCAAAATTATAACGTTACGAATCTGTTCCACCTGAGCTTCCGTATATTTCCTCCGGTTGGAATCGTCACTTCGACTGCTCTGAATCAATCCTTTTTCTTCATAAAACCGCAGGGTACGGGAGGAAATGTGAAACAGACTGCACACCTCGGTAATATCATAAATTTCTTTGTCGTGCATATTATCACCTCAACATAATAATAGCACTTGACGTTGGGTCAATGTCAAGTGCTACCATCTTATTTCAAATCCCTCCATATCGGACTGTTCCCATCTTCTATACATATCGTATCTCTGAGAATATTTACTAGCAGTCTTGCGTTATGGAGATATGATTCCACATTACTATTAAAAATCTTTCTCTCTTCTTCTGAATTTGCCGAAAACTCACATTTTACGCTTTCTTCTCCCTTCTCATTCAAAGTAAACATTTTAAAGGTATATGCAATCTGCTCTTCATTTTCCTTCGGATTATACTGAATCACATAATTAATACTATCCTCCTCATATAAATAAAAGGATGTCCATTCATTTTCAGGTATCCGTAGTTCACTCTCCCAAAGTATCCTACCCCCTGTATTCTCAATCCAAATTTTGATGGGCATTTGTTTATTCTTTACTATCTTCGTAGCATCGACAAAGACAAATCCTTCTACATTCTCCCCCACAAATTCTTTTACTATGACTTTTTCAATAGTACCACTTTTTACTTCCCTGACTCTCCTTGCCAGTTCCTCAGCCTGCTCTTTCTGCTGCCTGTCAAGCTCCTCATAAAATGCCTCATCTGCCTCATCCTTAGGGATAAATCCGATTCCATCAGTAAGTTCTACATAAGTAAACGGATATTCATCCGATTCCTGCTGACAGTATAACAAGTCTCCGTCTTCATAACGGAATACTGCCTTTCTGATTTTACCTGTTCCTTCATCCAAGAGCGTCAGTTTATTGTTTTCATATTGCCATTTTCCGGTACCAAAATAACTGCTTAGTAAACCTTCATAATAGTAGAAAGTACCATCCTCACTTACCGTTAATGTAAACATTCCGCCAAAGCCAATTTGCTCACAGATATAGTCATTTATGACATCATCTTTCGTATATATCTTTTCAGGCTCCGCCACATCCGGTTCATCTGCTTTATCTTTTGGGTTTGTAAGGAAACATACGGATATCACGATACAGGCAAGCACAGATACAACTAGTACCCAGAAAGCCGGCTTCCTATAATTTAATATACTCTTCACCCTTTCCTTCACACCCACTTCTCCAAATGCCACAGGGCATGCTGTAATCAATCGCCTTGTATGACCCATATTAAGCAATGTCTGGGAATATCCCGCAATGTCGTCTCTGGTCATTTCCTTTATTACCTTCTCATCGGTAGCCAGTTCAATGTCCCTGCACAAAAGGATGTAGGAAATCCAACACAATGGATTGAACCAGTGAATGGCTAATACCAGAAATCCCACGGGCTTCCACCAATGATCAAGCCTCTTTATATGCGCCCTTTCATGGGTCATCACAAATTCCCGTGCAGATTCGTCCATAGAAGACGGAAGATAAATCATAGGTCTTATCATGCCAAGAATAAATGGAAAAGAAATATCATCACATTCCAGAACATTTTGAGAAACACTGATGGAAGCACGTACACTTCTCTTCAGCCGTATATAACTTACCACTGCATAAGCTGCCATCAAAAGCATCCCCGTAAGCCATATAACCGCCAGTATATTAATCGGATTGGCCGCAGACTCCTTGGCCGGAACCGTCACGCCCTCATAGTAATGAGAGCCCAGATATGCATTCACCGTATTATCAACCAAGTCTACTCCTGATTGTATGTATGGCCGTCCAATATACATCGTCGTATCAACCGGCTTGGACGCGGGCACCAGACTCATTGCACTCTCGATTGAGAACGGACATATCAACCTTATTACTGTAACACCCCACAATGCACAAACCATCCATTTTGGCATTTTCCGAAAAACAAAACGAATTAGTATCACTGCCAGGATAAGCCCTCCCGCCGTTATGCTCATATTTACTATCTCAAGAAAAACTGCGCGCATACTTACCCCTCCTTAAATGTATCAATCATCCGCTGTATTTCTTCTACCTCAGAAGCTGTCAGTTCCTTTCTTGATAGAAATGCCGCAACAAATGCAGGAAGAGACCCCGAATAGGACTCTTCAATGATCTGCTCACTTCTGGCAGAATAAAACTCTTCTTTGGAAACCAATGACGTTACCACACCATTTTCGTTCTGCAGTAATCCTTTTTCACAAAGCTTTCGTAATACAGTATAGGTTGTAGGTTTTTTCCAGTTAAGCTCCTTCTCACATATCTTAACCAGTTCTCCTGAGCCTACCGGTTCATTCGCCCAGACAATATCTGCGAAACGTTCCTGTACTGCCCCCAATTCAAAATCAGTCATTGTGCACCTCCTTCGGTTTATTCAAATAAACCTTTCTTTTAGTTTATTGCAATAAACCAATGTTGTCAAGGACTTTATGGGGCGAAAATGCTAAGCTGCCTCTCCTTCAATGATTTTACCTTCCGCTCGGTTATCTTATCGTTTTCATCAAGCACGCCGCACAAAATCGGCGATTTTGGATCATATTTATGGCAGTTTTTTATTACACTTTCCTCGCTAAAATTTGCATAGCAATATTTACAGCCGTTCTTGCAGGTATTGTAGGTACCGATTTCCACGCTCTCCATGCAGCCGCATTCTTTGCGCTGATTTTTGTCCTTTTCAACTTTGAGACTACAACCGATAATGTCTTCAATATGGTCCTTATCAATACAACGGTTATGCTCAATGCCGCACTCCTCCAAATCGATGGTCTCAGCACAGCTTCCCATCCTCATTCCGTTGTCCTTTGCTATTTGGGCTATTTTCTTTGCAAATGCTAACAACTCCTCTTTATCAAGCTCATAGGCTTCCAGCTGCTCCATATTTTTCTTATTCTTTGTATAGATATCCACAAAGCTGATAACACATTTCTCGGTGTATCCCTTGAGGGCTGTTGCTATTTGCTCAAAGGCCTTTAAGTGATATTCGGGAGTATACTTCTTTGTGAAAATAATGGGGTCATACCTCCAAATTACCTTCTTTGCTCCAATCTTCTGGGACAATTCCCGGAATAAAGGAATCATCTTTTCCTTTTTATGAGGAACATTACACTCCATGTCCCTGCCATACCCGGTCAATGTAAACTGAAAAAAGTAATCATAGGAAGCCAGTTCATCCAGTCTGCCAAGCATGGGCTCCGGATTCTTGGTCCAAAATACAATGCAGTCAACCACCTGTGGCGTTATATCAATCTTACTTACCTGATGGGGATTCATAGGATTCCGCACATAGACAAAGCCTTCCTTTATTCGATTAAAAAACCACTCGGAATAGTAGTTGGGAATGTCGGTTCTGCGGCTTACACTTAGTATCATGAAGGGATCCTTTCTGTGCGGAATATTGGGTTTGCAGGGTTCTTTTAAGATTATTATATAAGGAGTATGAGGGCATGTGCAAGAAGATTACTCCTTCTTTTACAATGTTCTTAACATGTCTAATTACCATTTTTACAAATACTTGTTCACCAATTGTTCTATTTTGCCGG
>SVFG01000058.1 GCA_015056975.1 Lachnospiraceae bacterium
AATACATGCTTCCATTGCATCCATCACTGCAGCCCTAAGCCCCTTCTCTTCAAGTACCTTAACAGCCTGAATGGTAGTGCCTCCGGGGGAACAAACCATATCCTTCAATTCACCGGGATGTTTTCCTGTTTCAAGCACCATCTTCGCACTTCCGAGCACAGTCTGCGCCGCAAATTCATAGGCCTGGGCTCTGGGCATTCCCTCCGCAACCGCTTCATCAGCCATTGCCTCTATAAATAGGAATACATACGCAGGTGCACTTCCGCAAACACCCACTACCACATCCATCAGACGCTCCGGTACAACAATGGCTTTTCCGAAACATCGAAGTAAAGAAAGTGCTGTCTCCATTTCATCTTCCCTTACATTTTTTCCTGCACACACGCCAGTACAGCCTTCCAAAACCAATGCAGGTGTATTAGGCATACAACGGACGATTTTACAATCGTTTCTCTGCAGCTTCTCTTCGATAAACGCAATACTTTTTCCTGCAACGATACTGATAATTATGGTATCTGCCGATACCTCTTCCTTAATCTCTGTAAGTACATCTTCCAAAAAGATAGGCTTCACAGCCAAAAACAGTACGTCTGCTTCTCTAGCGACCTGTTTGTTATCAATAGCACCCGTTATGTTAAATCCGGATTTAGCCTTCTCTATTGCGGCAGGCAAAGCGTCAAATCCGATTATATTTTTCGACTGTACCATTTCCCTTTTCAAAATGCCACCGATGCTTGCCGTTGCCATGTTTCCCAAACCAATAAATCCAATTTTCATATCTGCCTCCTTTTGTGCCATACCGATATGTGCACGTCTCTCAATTATTTACTTTGTATCTCTCCATGTCTCTGTCTGTGCGCTTCATACAAAAGAAGTGCCGTGGCTACTGCTGCATTCAAAGATTCTACCTGTCCTTCCATGGGGATTTTAATGTAGCTCTCCGCCATATCCGCAGTCTCCTTTGTCAATCCGTTTCCTTCGTTTCCTATCAAAAACGCCGTGGGCTCTTTCAATGAAACATCCTGATAATAAGTCTTTCCTGCAAGATGCGCCGCATAAGTGTGCACACCATGCTTATGTAACTTTTGTATCGTATCTGCCATGTCCTCCACATACAAAAACGGTACTCTGTAAATAGAGCCCATTGTTGCACGGATTGTCTTGGGATTAAAAATATCAACCGTTCCGGCGCTCATGATAACACCCGTTATTCCTGCACCCTCCGCCGTTCTCACTATGGTTCCCAAATTCCCGGGATCCTGCAAATTTTCCAGAATCACAAATACCGGATTTTCTTCCTGCAAAAGTAAATCCAAATTATACTCGGGACGTTTTAATATAGTAAGAATTCCTTGAGGTGTCTGTGTGTCGGACATCTTGGCAAACACATCATCCGCCACAATCTCGTATCCTGTTTCATGTAGTTTCTTCTTATATAAAGCATCCGTATCCGACACTTCTGTGCTCTTCAACTTTTGTTCCAAATCCTCGGAGACAAACACCTCCACAATGCTTTCAGTTGGTGCCTCCTCAAACATTTTTATGCCTTCCGCCAAAAAGATTCCGTCCTTCTTGCGTTCCTTTGCCTTATTCTGCCACTGCACTACCTGCTTTACTCTCGCATTGCCTGCACTGGTAATCATTTTTCTATTCTCCCACCTTTGTATTATTCAAAAAGCGCCCGTCTACACGGACGCTTTCTATATTATACAGTCATTAACTGTGCAACCTCATACTCATATTCGTTGACACTCTTCTTCATCTGAAGTGCCTCTTCAATATCGAAGTCCACAAACTCGCCATGCTGATAGCCAACAACTCTGTTTGTTTTACCTGTAAGCATAATATCCACTGCGTAAGCTCCCATAATAGATGCATAATAACGATCCTTTGCAGTAGGATTACCGCCACGCTGCATGTAACCCAAAATGGTTGCTCGAGTCTCAATACCGGTAGCAGCTTCGATACGTCTTGCCATGGAAGTAGAATGACCGATACCCTCTGCATTGATAATCAGATGGTGGGTCTTACCCTTCTTACGGCTCTCAATAATATTATTGATGATATTCTGCTCATTGAAATCATATTTCTCAGGAATCAATATATCCTCTGCACCGTTTGCAATACCGCACCACAACGCAATATATCCTGCATCACGGCCCATAACCTCGATGATACTGCATCTCTCGTGAGAGGAGGATGTATCCTTAACCCTATCAATTGCCTGCATTGCAGTATTTACGGCAGTATCAAAACCGATGGTATACTCGGTACATGCGATATCAAGGTCAATGGTGCCGGGAATACCAATGGTATTAATTCCCAGTCTGGAAAGAGCCTGTGCACCGCGATATGAACCGTCACCACCGATAACAACGATACCGTCGATACCATGCTTCTTACAGATTTCTGCGCCCTTCATCTGGCCTTCCTTGGTCTTAAACTCCAGACATCTTGCAGTACCCAAAACAGTTCCGCCTCTCTGAATAATGTCAGAAACGTTTCTGGCTTCCATATCTATGATTTCTTCATTCAACAGACCCATATAGCCCTTCTTAATACCCTTAACCTTTATTCCCCTTGCAATTGCAGTACGAACCACTGCACGGATTGCTGCATTCATACCGGGTGCATCTCCACCACTTGTCAACACACCGATTGTCTTAATTTCCTTTGCCATGATGCTACCTCCTAAAGTAACTCTCAATAAGTCTTTCTCAAGCTTCTATTTTAATGCATTTTTTATCGGTTTTCAATAGGTTTCCCAACATATTTCACATTTCCTTCGCCAAAAACCGCTTCCAAACGCGTTTTTAATACCTCATCCGCCTTAACACGCAGGTTTGCGGGCAGAATTTTCACTGCTTTCGTGCTCCTCAAAAAGATGACAACATCGTCATTTCCATCCGAGTCTGCAATCGTCTGAAGTAATTCTTTTTCACGCTCCGCGTAAGCCTGGGCATCTGCAAACTGAATCCATACACCCTCCGGCATTTTCTTAATTGGTTGTTGCACCTGCACAGTACGCTCCACGTCTCCTCTTACATTTCCTTGGGCGCCGGCTCCCGGGCGATTATTATTCACTGTACTGCCGTACCCCGAAGCTCTGCCGTTTCCTCCGTAAGCATTCCCATAGCCTCTTGCATAACGCGCCGGAAACAATTCACCGGTGCCTGCAGCAGCCTCCTCAAAGCTTACAATCTGCTCACAAATCAGCTTACCGTCCTTATCCTCCTCAAGGGAAACCCTGCCCTTGATAAATACCTTGGCATCCTCCAAAAGTAAACTGCTGTAACGCTCATAATCCTTAGGAAATACCACAACCTCCACGTTTCCAACCAAATCCTCCAGACTTAAGAAAGCCATTACTTTATCGTTTTTGGTGTACTTTATGGTCTTGTCCGCAATCATACCGCCCACAACAGCCATTGCCTGATCCTGCACGCGCATGGCATCCAGTGCCTGCTCCTGTGCTTTTCCGGAGTTTATATCCTCCTCCAGCGCAAAATCATTGGTGGTATTGGTGATATGTCTTCTCCAAAGCTCCTCATATTCCTCCAGAGGATGACCGCTTATATAGATGCCAAGCACTTCCTTTTCAAAGGAAAGAAGCATCTCCTTGCTGTATTCGCCCACATCCGGCATCTTAATGTCAAATTCGTCCTTGTCTTCCTCGGATGCAATATCAAACAATGACATCTGTCCTGCCAGATTGCTCTTCTTATCCTTGGTGATATGGTCCATTATCTGCACGTATACACTCATAAACTGCTTACGGCTTCCACCAAGACTGTCCAATGCTCCTGCCTTGATAAAGTTCTCAATGGCACGCTTATTCACGTCCTTATCCGCCATACGGGTGATGAAATCCTTCAGATTGGTAAATCGTCCTCTTTCCTTACGTTCCGCCACAATACTGTCAATTACGGGACGCCCTACGCTCTTTATGGCAGTCAGCGCGTAACGGATGCCGCCGTTTGACACGGAGAATCCGCTCTCTCCCTCATTGATATCCGGCGGCAGAAGTTCAATTCCCATACTGCGACAGGTCAGAATATACTCCGAAACCTTCTTAGTATTATCAATTACAGAGGTTAAAAGTGCCGCCATAAACTCCACAGGATAATAATATTTCAAATAGGCAGTCTGATAGGCCACTACCGCATAGCAGGCTGCATGGGATTTGTTAAATGCATATTTAGCAAAGTCCATCATATCCTCGTAAATCTGCCCTGCAACCGCTTCACTGATATTGTTGGACACACAGCCCGGCACATTTTCCTCTTCATTGCCATAGATAAAGTTGGCGCGTTCCTTCTCCATCACGGACTGCTTTTTCTTACTCATGGCACGGCGTACCAAATCGCTTCGCCCCAAAGTATATCCGCCCAAATCACGCACAATCTGCATAACCTGCTCCTGATACACGATACAGCCGTAGGTAGGTGCCAGAATCGGCTCCAATTGAGGGCAGGAGTAGGTAACTTCATTGTGGTTATTCTTTCCCTTAATGTACTTGGGTATGAAGTCCATGGGACCGGGACGATACAGGGAAATACCCGCAATAACATCCTCCAGATTCTGGGGGCGAAGCTCCTTCATAAAGCTTTTCATCCCCGCACTTTCCAACTGGAAAATACCATCTGTCTTGCCCGTACCGATGGAAGCAAGCACATTTTTATCATCATAATCAATGGCATCCACATCAATGTGTTTACCTGTGGTTGTCTCAATAAATTTCACTGCGTCATGGATTACCGTCAGGGTACGAAGCCCCAGGAAATCCATTTTTAAAAGTCCCAGCTCCTCCAAGGTGGTCATAGTAAACTGGGTAGTAATAGAACCGTCGGAGCCTCTGGAAAGAGGTACAAATTCATCCGCCGACTTCTGGCAGATTACCACACCTGCCGCGTGCATGGAGGTATGTCTGGGAAGTCCCTCCAGACGCTTACACATATCAATCAGATAATGCACCTGCTCATCATCTGTATACAGTTTTCTTAATTCAGGATTTAACTCTAGCGCCCTATCCAGAGTAATATTCAGCTCATTAGGCACCATTTTTGCAATGGAATCCGCCAGTGCATATGGCAAATCCATTACTCTCGCCACATCACGGATAACACCCTTTGCCGCCAAGGTACCGAAGGTGACAATCTGCACTACCTTGTCAGCGCCATACTTCTTACCCACATAATCGATAACCTCCTGTCTTCTCTCGAAGCAGAAGTCAATATCAATATCCGGCATGGATACACGTTCCGGATTTAGGAATCGCTCAAACAGCAAACTATATTTAATCGGGTCAATATTTGTAATTTTCAGACAATAGGAAACAATACTTCCCGCCGCAGAACCACGCCCCGGTCCCACAGGAATATCATTGCTTTTGGCATAATTGATAAAATCCCACACAATCAGGAAATAATCCACATAGCCCATGGTGCGGATAACAGAAAGCTCGTAATCAAGCCTTTCCTTCAAGGTTTGTCCTGTATCGCCTGCAGGCTTGTTAATATCGCCGTACCGCTCCACGAGACCATCCATGCACAATTTATTTAAATAAGTCCAAGAATCATACCCCTCCGGCACCTCGTACTTAGGCAGTTTTGTCACACCAAACTCAATTTCCACATTACAGCGGTCCGCAATCCTCTGGGTATTCTCCACTGCCTCCCACGCATAAGGGAACAGTCCCTTCATGTCCTCTTCGCTCTTTACATAGTACTGACCGCCGTCATAACGCATACGGTCCTCATCAGAAAGCTTTTTCTGGGTCTGTAGACAAAGCAATATATCGTGGGGCTCCGCATCCTCCGCATAGGTATAATGCACATCATTGGTAGCCACCAGCGGAATATCCAGCTCGCGGCTCATCTTTAACAGCTCTGTATTGACTAATTTTTGCTCCGGAATACCATGGTCCTGTAATTCCAAAAAGTAATTGCCCTTACCGAAGCAGGCTTCATATTTCAAAGCACACTTGCGCGCCTCATCCAAAAGTCCTTTTGTAATATATCGCTGCACTTCTCCTGCCAGACAGGCAGACAGCGCAATAATGCCCTCGTGGTATTGGTTAAGGACCTCCATATCCACACGGGGCTTATAATAATATCCTTCCGTAAAGCCCTTGCTCACAATCTTCATCAGATTGGCATAGCCTGTATTATTCTCCGCCAGAAGCACCAGATGATGATAACGCTCATCCCCTCCGGTAAGCTCCTTGTCAAAGCGGGAATTGGGTGCCACATACACCTCACAGCCCAGAATCGGCTTAATTCCTACTTCTCTTGCCGCTCTGTAAAAATCGATAACACCATACATCACACCATGGTCCGTAATCGCCGCACTATCCATGCCCAGCTCTTTCACTCTGGCAACATATTCTTTTATTTTGTTGGAACCGTCCAGCAGGGAAAATTCCGTGTGAACATGCAAATGTGCAAATGCCATGATACTGCTCCTTTATCTGATGTTTTGTGTCGTATACAGATACTATTTTACAACATATCCATGGTGAAAGGGAAGTGGTTTTTACAATTCAATAGCAAAAATGCAAGGAGTACTTTGTTATTATCATCGAGGTGAGGCGGGAGGATATCTGTTATCGCAGGCACGCTCCCGCCCCACCTCGGTATACAACAAGAACCTGCCGGTTTAAAACCTACAGGTCCTTGTATATCTTATTATTACTTCAAAAAAACAGCTTTAAAGTCCTCTCTGTCATGCAATTTATCAAATGGACTTCTCTTTACATACTCGTACAAGTCTTCCTCCATAGATGTTGTGCCTGTTCTGACGACATATTCCGGATTATACTCCAGCCGGTTTAAAAACGGACTCGTGTAATAACCGCTAATATTTTCTTCTATAAATCGGTCGTACGCGGCGGCATATGCAAGTGATTTTTTCAAACATTCAACTGCCGTATTGTACTCCCCATTTTTAATGTAAAGCCCTGCCCTTCCACGATAATTATCTGCAAGAAAACAATTATAATAGAAATAATTTCCATCGGGAATTATTGCCATCAAGATTTTCTCTTGTGCTTCACAAGCCAACAGATCATTGTTTCCAATGTGATTCAACATGGCAACTAACATTTTATCCAGCATCATCTGATGATGCCATACTTTTTCCTCACCCTGCAGGCAATTATATAACACCATTTCCTTTCTGACAACATACTCCTCCGGGTACAATTCTGCATATTTTTTCGCCTCATCATATCTTCCCCTGAGCGATAAATACTGAGCAATTCCCTGAATCGAACTGGCTTTGACTCTTTCATCCGTTGCATTTTCCACAACACATGCGAAATGCTTTATAGCCTTTTCCTGTTCTGCCGCATATTCCTTTTCATCCTTAATGTCCCAGGAACGCAGAGCTTCACACCATGCAAGCCAATCCAGATACTTCATATCACCGGGATATTTAGCGACCGCATCACACGCTATACGATATCTCTCTGCAAGATCTCCTGTTTTCCAAGTCTCCTGATATCTGCTCTCCAACTCTTCCCGATAAGCATCTGTCACATCATCTGTAAGTCCCAGTAGCTCATCTGCCGAAATATGAAGCAACCTTGTTAGCGGACCAATAAGAGAAAGATCTGGGCTTGATAATCCACATTCCCATTTAGAAACTGCCTGATAAGACACACACAGATAATCCGCAAGCTTTTCCTGCGTTAAGTCATTCTTCTTTCTAAGCTCTTTGATTTTTTCACCAATTGTCATATCATTCACCTCAATCATTTTATTAAATCCGGATTCTGATATTATTATGACATGCTCTGATATTTGATACAATATCTTGATTTTCGAGTGCAAATGCAACCTATGGTTGAGTTTTGGACCGAATCTTACCACGTTTTGAGGCTCATAGCAGTGTATGGCGCATCTGAGACACAGTACAGCCCCCTGGGTCAGAGGCACCTTGAAATTTTGCAAGTTCTTCTTATATCATACAAAAAGGGCGGAGTCTTGCGACTCCGCCCTCAATCATCCATATTAAAATCCGGCGATTATGCCCAAGGATTCTCGGTAGGATAAGGTAAGCTCTTAGGCTGGTTGTAGTTCAAATCCTCTACAGGAACGCCGATGAACTTGAATACCTCGAACAATGCCTTTCCGAAGTGACCGAATGCAACTGCACCGTGATGAGGATAGTTCTTCTCGATCAATACGTGACGATAGAAACGTCCCATCTCAGGAATAGCAAATACACCGATAGCACCGAAGGACTTGGTTCTAACGTTAAGTACTTCACCCTGTGCAATGTAAGCGCGAAGCTTGCAATCTGCAGTAGACTGTAAACGATAGAATGTGATATCTCCGGGTGCGATATCTCCTTCCAAAGTACCGTTGGTAACTTCGATAGGAAGGTTTCTTGCCATAATCTTCTGATACTTCATCTCGCAGAATGCCAGCTTGCTGGAGCAGGTATTTCCGCAGTGGAAGCCCATGAAGGTATCCTTATGAGTATAGTCATACTTGCCTTCGATAGCTTCCTTGTACATATCAGCAGGTACAGAGTTGTTGATGTCAAGCAGAGTAACTGCATCCTGGCTGATGCAAGCACCGATGTACTCGCTCAAGCAACCATAGATATCAACCTCACAGGATACAGGGATACCCATACCTGTCAAACGGCTGTTTACATAGCAGGGAACGAAACCAAACTGAGTCTGGAATGCAGGCCAGCACTTACCGGCGATAGCAACGTACTCCTTGCAACCTCTGTGAGCCTCAACCCAGTCAAGTAAGGTAAGCTCGTACTGAGCAAGCTTCTCAAGAACCTCAGGCTTCTTGTTACCAGCGCCAAGCTCAGCTTCCATTTCTTTAACCTTTGCAGGAATTCTCTCATCACCTGCATGGTTCTTGAATGCCTCGAACAAGTCAAGCTCAGAGTTCTCCTCGATTTCAACGCCGATGTTGTAAAGCTGCTTAATAGGAGCGTTACAAGCAAGGAAGTTGGAAGGTCTGGGACCGAAGGAAATAATCTTTAAGCTCTTTAATCCTACGATTGCTCTAGCCATAGGAACGAACTCATGAATCATCTCAGCACACTCCTCAGCGGTACCAACAGGGTACTCAGGGATATATGCCTTTACGTTACGAAGCTTCATAGCATAGCTTGCGTTCAAAACGCCACAGTATGCATCGCCACGGCCGTCAAGAAGGTCTGCCTGGCTCTCTTCTGCTGCTGCAACAACGATTGCAGGACCATCGAAAATCTGAACAAGCAAGCTCTCAGAAATTTCGGGACCGAAGTTTCCAAGATATACACACATAGCGTTACAGCCCTGCTTCTTCAAATCTTCAGCAGCCTGTACAGCCTGTACTTCGCTTTCTACGATACAGATAGGGCACTCATAAATGTCATCCATACCGAACTTATCAGCATAAGCCTTAACCAATGCTTTTCTTCTGTTTACAGATAAGCTCTCAGGGAAACAGTCACGGCTTACTGCAACAATACCAACTTTTACCTTAGGTAAATTGATCATTTTGAAATCCTCCTTAAAATCTTGTATAAATTTGATAGAACTTTTATGCAAACAAACCGGCTTGCGGTTTGCAGCTTACCTTGTCTGGTACATCCTATGCACCATTTATCTTGTACATGCCTGTGAATTATTCATTCACGTTAAGGTTCTTACCCTTCAGTCCGAGGAAGCTTCCTGCGTCCAGACCGCCCTCTGCATGACCGATTAACCACTTGTTTACTGCGGTAATCAGAGCATCCTCATTGGGTGCGGTACCGTCAGCATTAACAGCAGTGTGCTTGGTCTTCAAAGGATAGTTGGTACCCTTGGGAAGAACGATTGCTACCTGGAAGCCGTTTCCGTCAACGCCACAGGGAGCATAATGTAAGGTGGTAGCATAAACCTCTACTGCAGTACCTGCAGGAAGGAAGAATGCTTCAACCTTGGAGGTGTCATAAGTAAAGTCAGCCTCTACATCCTCCTGGCAGCCCAGCATCAGAATTGCATCGGTAGCTGCTACATTAATCTCGGAATCTCTGTGATACTCGAGTGCGTTCAACATGCAGTTATGTCCGTTGCAGTAACCAATCTGAATGGGCATCTCGCCGTAAGTAACCTCAGTAAGTGCCTTCATGGTAGCGGTTGCTTCCAGAGAAGCTACGCTGGGCTCATATACAACACCTTCGGGAACTTCTGTCTTCTTTAATGCTTCTACCAGCTCAGTAAAGTCCACATTGGTCACTACTTTACCATACTTGCCGAAAGCAGCATCATTTACAGATAAAATTTTCATAGTGTTACATCCTTTCATAAAATTTATTGTGACAGGCTGCCCTGCAGACAGCCGTATCTTTTCATAATTTATTTGGTAATGATGTCGTAAAGAGGCTTGCAAGCAGGATAAATCTCCTTAAACTGTGCATAGCGCTCATCATACTTAGCAACCAATTCAGGATCGGGCTCAACGGTATCAATTACCTTTACAACCTTTGCAGCGATTTCTTCAACAGACTTGTACTCACCGCATGCAACTGCTGCCAGCATAGCACCACCGAGTGCAGGACCTTCTTCGCTCTCGATAACATCAACCTTAAGGTTTAAAATATTTGCAATCATCTTCTTCCAAAGAGGACTCTTTGCGCCACCACCACAAATCTTGGTACGCTCAAGGTTAATACCGAGGGACTTTGCTACCTCCATGGAATCACGGAGTGCAAATGCAACACCTTCCAAAACTGCCTGAGTCATATCTTCTCTTGTGGTATCCATTGTCATACCGATGAAGGTAGCTCTTGCGTTAGGATTGTTGTGAGGAGAACGTTCACCCATCAGATAAGGCAGGAAGTAAACATGGTTCTCACCAAGCTTTTCAATACCCTTCTGCTCTGCGGGATAATCCTTGGTGCGGATGATTTCGTCCATCCACCACTTGTTACAGGAAGCAGCACTGAGCATACAACCCATCAAATGATATTTGCCGTCTGCATGTGCAAAGGAATGCAATGCATTGAACTTATCAACACCAAAATTCTTGGAAGAAATAAATACGGTTCCGCTGGTACCAAGGGAAATATTACACATATTGTCACCAACAGTACCGGTACCAACTGCTGCTGCCGCATTGTCGCCTGCACCTGCTGCAACAACAACATTGTGAGGAATACCAAGCTCATCTGCCACTGCGGGAAGAACGGTTCCCACTGCCTCGTAGCTCTCGTAGCACTTAGCAAGCTGGCTTTCCTTCACGCCACAGATTTCGCACATTTCCTTGGACCATGTACGGTTCTTAACATCAAACAGAAGCATACCGGAAGCATCGGAAACATCTGTACAATGTACACCTGTAAGCTTGTAAGCTATGTAATCCTTGGGAAGCATAATCTTCTCAATCTTAGCAAAATTCTCAGGCTCTTTATTCTTAACCCAGAGAACCTTGGGGGCAGTGAAACCGGTAAAGGAAATGTTAGCAGTGTACTCGGAAAGCTTATCCTTACCGATTACATTGTTGAGATAATCACATTCCTCATAGGTTCTTCCGTCATTCCACAAAATAGCGGGACGGATAACATTATCCTCCTTGTCAAGGATAACAAGACCATGCATCTGACCACCAAAGCTGATACCTGCAACCTGGCTCTTGTCAGCATCCTTAATCAATTCCTTGATACCGTCTATGGTCTGCTCGTACCAATCCTCAGGCTTCTGCTCAGACCAGCCAGGATGAGGGAAATATAAAGGATACTCCCTTGATACGATATTCTGGATTTTACCTTCGCTGTCCATCAAAAGCAGCTTAACTGCTGATGTACCCAAATCGACACCAATAT
This sequence comes from Lachnospiraceae bacterium, assembly GCA_015056975.1. GTDB lineage: Bacteria > Bacillota > Clostridia > Lachnospirales > Lachnospiraceae > Acetatifactor. The sequence goes on from SVFG01000058.1 coordinate 11,818, forward strand.
ATAGCATATGCTACCTCCTTAAATGGTGAAAAAACACCTTATTTGTGCAATAGTGCACACTACCTTAATTTTACTTGTTAACGGCAAAAAAATCAAGTGGGAAATGCTATTAAATAATAATTCTTAATTTTATGATGACACTATTGTCATTTACAAGATATTGTAGTATAATAAGGAAGGTTGATACGAGATATTGCTATATCTCACGGATAAGCTCACAAAAGAAAGTGATAATTTACTAATGAATCGTTCAGATTTAGATCGAAATGCTTATATGTTGCGGGGTCCCCTTAAGAAGCGCGGTTATATGCGCTGGTGGCATTCTTTTACCGGAGTGTCCAAAGACAGTGGGGAAGCTCGCACTTTTTTTATAGAATATTTTATTATAAATCCGGCTCTCGGAGGCGACCAGCCCATCTTAGGTCAGCATCCCTACTATAAAAAGAGAGGCATGAAGCCCTCTTATGTTATGGTAAAAGCCGGTGTTTATCCCAAAGCAATAGGAACAAACACCTCCCCGGCGGAAACATTTGACATTTCTCATGAAGGCAGACAGTTACACGCCTTCTACCCCATCTCTTCCCTGAAGGTTGCCCTCAATCCCCTGTACATGCAGATTGAGGATTGCCTTTTCAGCGAAAACAAAATATCCGGTTCCATCGAAGTGACAAGAGAAGAAGCCGTGCACCGTTTCTTTATGACGGATGCCGGCTCCATGGAATGGAATCTGGAGGTACATAAATCAATCGCCTGCCACACCGGCTTCTTTGCCGGTCCGTTTTTCAGCGCCATCAACGCTCTGGACACCTTCTGGCATGGCGAAGGCATCCGCACCGCCTACAGCGGTACCGTTACTCTGGACGATGAAGTCTACGAGGTCTCTCCCGATACCTGCTTTGGCTATGCCGACAAGCACTGGGGTCGCAAATTCAACCAGCCCTGGTTGCAGCTTGCCTCCTGCCGCCTCACCAGCAAACGCACAGGTAAACCCTTAAAATATTCTGCACTGGCAGTGGACGGCTGCTGCCCCCGCATTTTGTGCTTCCCGTTAAAGCCCAGATTATCCTTACAGCTTACCTACACAGGCGAGGATTTCACCTTCCTTCTCGCCAAACCCGGTCGCTTCTCCAGAAGCAGATGGTCCGTAAAGGAAAGTGAAAAGCGTTTTATCTGGCATATCAAGGCGCAAAATAAACGCGCCTTTGTAAAAATATCCATGGCATGTAAAAAGGTAGATATGCTGCCTCTGCTCTACGAATCGCCTGATGGTACCCTTTCCAAAGCACCGCTCTACAGCGGAGGCAACGGCATCGGCACCATTGAGCTGTACCGCATCGTATCGGAGGGCAGACAATGGATTGATACACTGACTATCGAAAATGCTTTTTGTGAGTATCAGAGTAAATTATAACAAATCCGCTATAGTAACGCCATCCACCACCCGGTTGATGGCGTTTTGCAATTCCTTCCACACTGCAAGCGTCTCACAGGTATCCACGCGGTCGCAAGCCTCTGCATCTGTTTCCAGACATGCCACAGGGGCAAGAGAACCCTCCGTGAGTCTCAAAATCATTCCCACAGTGTACTCTTCGGGCTCCTTCACAAGGCGATATCCGCCCTGTGCTCCCCGGACGCTCTTTACATAACCAGCCTTGTTAAGCACACCGATAATCTGTTCCAGATATTTCTCTGAAACCCCTTGTCTTTCCGCTATTTCCTTAACCTTAATGCATTCTCCGGTATTGTGTTTGGCCAAATCCAGCATGACACGCACAGCATACCTTCCCTTAGTAGAAATCTTCATGGACTTTATTCCTCCGCAAACATAGGTGTGGAGAGATAGCGGTCACCGGAATCCGGAAGCAATGCCACAATAGTCTTTCCAATATTCTCAGGACGCTTTGCAAGCTGTGCCGCTGCATAGAGTGCCGCACCTGAGGTAATGCCCACCAGAACACCCTCCTTGCGGGCAATCAATCTGCCTGTCTCATAAGCTTCTTCTGTTGTAACTTTAATGATTTCATCGTAGATATCTGTGTTCAACACGGTAGGCACAAAGCCTGCACCGATACCCTGAAGCTTATGCGCTCCGGGCTGTCCGCCCGACAACACAGGGGAATCAGCAGGCTCCACTGCCACTACCTGCACCTTCGAATTTTTGCTTTTCAAATACTCGCCGATACCGGTGATAGTTCCGCCGGTACCTACTCCCGCCACAAAAATATCCACTTCGCCATCAGTGTCCTCCCAAATCTCAGGACCGGTTGTTGCAACATGCGCCGCAGGATTTGCTCCATTATCAAACTGTCCCAGAATCACCGCTCCGGGGATACTTTCCTTCAGTTCCTCAGCCTTCGCTATTGCACCGTTCATTCCCTTTGCACCCTCTGTCAGTACAAGCTCTGCACCATATGCCTTTAACAGGGTTCTGCGCTCCATACTCATAGTATCAGGCAAGGTAAGAATGGTACGATATCCCTTCGCTGCCGCCACAAGTGCCAGACCGATTCCGGTATTGCCGGAGGTAGGCTCTATAATGGTGGCACCGGGCTTTAACAGCCCTTTTTCTTCTGCATCTTCAACCATGGACAATGCCACTCTGTCTTTCACACTTCCTGCCGGATTTAAATATTCCAGCTTTGCAAGCAACTCCACTCCCTCAATCTTTAGCTCCTTCATATAATTCTCCACCTTAAGCAAGGGTGTATGACCGATTAACTGTGTTGATTTTGTAAAAATTCTGCTCATAAAATTCCTCCATGCAAAGCTATAAAACAAATTATAAACACCGTTTTTAATTCCCACCAAACAAATAGGAATTAATAAAATTATGTTACGCCTGTATTCCTGTGATGTCAAGTGATTTTTCCCATTATTCTTCTACTATAAGTTCCTGTCCTTCCACATATTTCCGCTCCATCTGATGGCGCATCTTACGGGTTTCCACTGAATCAAAAATAATGGAGAAATCATAATCCTCCGGATACAGTTCGCTAGCCGCCACATGAAGCTTTACACGTTTATGGTTAATCCATATCTTTTTATCAGGCATTTGCACTCTCAAAACACCTTTCTCATTCACCTTTTGACACACAATACCAATCTTTTTATCAGGGTATACAATAACACTATCTCCCAGATTAAATTTCTCTGTAAGGTTTTGTGTCTTTGTCTGTCTTTTCTTTTTGATTTTAGAAGGAGCTGCCAACCTGTTGTCCCCCTTTTCTCCGGCAAAATTCACATTCATCTCATCGGCATTCGTCTTTGCCATCTCGCTTGCATCCAAAAGGCTTCCGTACTCCTGCATCTCCTTCGCCGTCTCCGCGCCGTAAGCTGCCTGCACCGCAGTCTTAAGCATGCTCTTTGGCATTCCCAACCTGCTTGCAATATAAAAAGCACAGCTTTCCCCTGCCTCTCCGATTACCAGCTGATACAGTGGCTTTAAACTCTCCTTATCGAAAGTCATTCTGGCATTGATTAGCCCTTTTGTCTGTGCAGCATAATGCTTTACCTCCGGATAATGAGTGGTCACCAGAAACAGTGCTCCACTCTTCCTAAGCTCCTCCAAAATTGCAATGGCGATACCCATTCCTTCCGTAGGATCCGTACCCGAACCGAGTTCATCCATAATGACCAGACTGTCTCTGTTCACCTGTTTCAATATGCTCAATACATTGACAATATGTGCCGAGAAGGTGGAAAGATTCTCCGACAGATTCTGTCCGTCACCGATATCACACAGGTAATTGGTATTCATGCAGATATCCGCTTCCCTGCAGGTTACATGAAGACCGCACTGCGCCATCATGGCATTTAGAGCCACTGTCTTAATCGCCACAGTTTTTCCTCCGGTATTGGGACCGGTAATCACCACTCCCTGTACCGCCCCGCCAATCGCAAACTGCAGGGGCACGCAAACCGTTCTATCCATCAGCGGATGCCTTCCGTCCTTCATTACAATCCGCCTGTCTGTGTTGATATGGGGCTCCACCGCCTGCATTTCCAGACTCAGCTTTCCTTTGGAAAAGATGAAATCCAGTTTCTCCATCATACGGATGTTTTGCTCCATGTAAACATCCTGCTCCGCCACCAATGCAGTCAACTCATACAAAATCCTGCGGACCTCATCCTCCTCATCCATCCGAAGTAATCCCAGTTCCTCATAATATTTCGCCACGGATGTGGGCTCAATAAACAAAGTATTTCCCGTGGATGACTTATCCATCACGCTTCCGCTGATTCTGAATTTACATTCTTTCTTTACAGGCAGGCACAAATGACCGTTCCGATAGGTACTGAAGCTATCAGACATACAATCCTTATTGGCGCGAAGTATGGAATCTGCCCTCTCCTTCATTTTATTATCTGCCCTCTCAATATCAGCTCTGATATTTTTCAAAAGCTTGGAAGCATTGTCATCTACCGCGCCGTTACGGATTTGCATAAGAATCATTTCCCGCACTTCCTCAAGCGCTTCCAGATTCTCCTCGTAATAGGGCAGTGAAATCTCAAACTGTTTCCCCCTACAAAGATACTCCTTCAACCGTTTCACAGCCACAAGCGCTTTCTCTACCTCCTCCAGTTGAGATGCTGTCAGGCAATCCCCTCTCTTTGCTATGGTGATAATCTCCTGCATTCCCGCCAGGGTCACAAGGGGCGGATTCCCCAGCTTCTCAGCAAGCAGTCTGGCTTCCGTGGTGTCACGAAGTCTTGCCTCCAGCTCTGACTGAGACATGTAGGGTGTCATTTCTGCAATCTTTTTCTTTGCACTTTCTGTCAGGGCAAACTCTGCCCAGAGGTTTTTTACTTTATCAAATTCAATCATTGTTTCTATGTTCATGGTTATTCTCTCACTTTCTTTAAATAAAATTGGGTTGTGGATGTGCGAGATGGCAAGGTGCACTGCTTGTACCATGGTAGCCTCCGCCCTGCACCTTGCCATCCCACGCTCCTCCATGCAAAACGACCCGTAGCTACTGCCTTACAGGCATAGTACGCTACGGGTCTAAACTTTTCACGGGTACAAAAATAGCATACCAAACGGTATGCTATTCTACGTTCAAAGTATCAGTTAACGAATATGTCAGCATAAAGTAAGGCGGATTTAGGGCAGACTTCCAGAGGGCAGTCCTTCCCCTGCAATATTTATTTTGCAGTATTCTCTTTTCTCACAAT
>SVFG01000059.1 GCA_015056975.1 Lachnospiraceae bacterium
TCAACTGAAACTTTATAATCGCAGGGATTATAACAATTTTCCTATGCGACCTCTGGGATGGCGCACACCAAGACAAGTGCTGAAGGATTATTTATCATCACTGTAACAAATGTTTGACAAACCTACATAACAAAACGCAAAAACAGGCATGACCGTGGGGTCATGCCTGTAAATACACACATTAATTTAATCTTCGTAAGGCTTCATAGGAATGATATTGCCTTCTGCATCATACTGCAATTCTCTGAACTTTACGCAACGCTTGTGGTTAACACCACCGGACATAGAACTGTCATGATAGAACAAATACCACTTACCCTTAAACTCTACGATAGAGTGATGGGTGGTCCAACCGATTACGGGGTCCAAAATAGTTCCCTTGTATGTAAAAGGTCCCTTAGGAGAATCCCCAACCGCATATACCAGCTTGTGAGTGGTACCGGTGGAGTAGGAGAAGTAATACTTGCCATTGTATTTGTGTAACCAAGGTCCTTCAAAATACCTTCTGTCCTCGTCTCCTGCAGTGATGGGCTTGCCGTCCTCATCCACAATCAGGATTTCTTGAGGGATTTCTTTGATAGACAGCATATCCTCGCTAAGTTCTGCCACTCGGGGGCATACTTCAGGTGCATCAGCCGCGGGGCCTTCTGCATTGGAAGTAAAGCTGTTGGTCTGCCATTTCTCAAGCTGACCACCCCAAAGACCACCAAAATAAATATATGCTCTGTCATCATCATCCACTAATACGGCAGGGTCAATACTGAAGGTACCTAACATGTAGTTCTCCTGAGGAGTGAAGGGACCTTCGGGTCTGTTGCTAGTTGCAACACCGATTCTAAAGATACCGTCCTTGTCTCTTGCAGGAAAGTACAGATAGTATGTATCATTCTTAAATGCTGCATCAGGTGCCCACATCTGGCCGCTTACCCAGGGAACATTGTTCATGTGAAGTGCCTCACCATTGTCTACGCAGGGAGCGTCCACATCATCCATGGATAAGATGTGATAGTCTTCCATCTTGTACTGATCACCGTTGTCATTGTCCTCTCCGTCATGCTCTAAATCATGGGAAGGATAGATGTAAAGCTTTCCTTCAAAAACATGTGCGGAAGGATCCGCTGTGTAAATATGTGTTACCAAAGGTTCGTTTTGTTTTGCCATAATTCACCTCGAAAAAATTTTATTTGATATTATTGTAACAAAAAATAGTATTATGTCAACACCAGACCTGAATTTCCTCTGCACATTCGGCAAAAGGACCGGGTATGGCAGCCACACCGCGATGATTGCCCAAATAGTCTCTGTCAAAGATGATTGCAGAACCGTCCGGATTCTCAAATCTCTGTTCCGGTTCAAAAGCATAACCTAAAATATCACTGGTGATGATGCCTTCCTTAAAGTCCTTAACAAGGGAGAATACATTGGACTTCACACAGTACTTGCCGTCCTTCTCACAAACCTCTACCGTAACCTTATCATCTGTATTAACCAGCTTATTCTTTTCATGCTTGCATACGCTTGCACCATTAAAGTAAGCATTTCCTTCCACCCATACCGGCAAATGGCCGAAATGATAGGTTGCCAGCGCACCCATATCAGGCTCCTTACTCATGTCAAAGTGAGAGCTCCACTCCTCATAAGTGGGGAAGATATCAAAGGGTGCCGTACCGACAGTATCGTAATCATTGTCCGCGGGCTGCTTTCCTGCTGTTGCAGGATAGTTCTGTACAAAGATATTGTTGTAAATTCTGTCATCACCGTGCAGGATGGTCATAAAACCTGCCACCTCTGTCCTGTGACGGATGTGATAAGGCGTAAAACGGGGCTCTCTCTGTCCGTTCACAATACTGTCCACACCGGAATTTACCAGACTGAAACCGCCCAGAATCAGATTGTGCACACAGGCAATACCCTGACTGGGAATGGTGAGAGATACCTTGGATAGAAGCAGATTGTTATCTATCAGGGTAGGTCCGTGACCAACCTCGATAAATACATCATTGCTAAACATCGCTCCTTTAGCAGGCAATACACCTTCGGGACGCTGATTATCATGCATCAGGTTTTGGGTAACTCTTGCGCCCTGTGCCTGCCAATCCAACCACACACCCATAATACAGTTGTGGATATGATTGCGTCGGATGGTCACGTCAATTGCCGCATGTAATTTGATACCTGCTGTCTCTGCACCGCCCAGCTGCTGGGAGTTACAGATATGATGGATATGGCAGTCCTCAATGGTGGAGAATACACCACCCATGCGTCCTACAATACCGGTCTGTTCGCAGTGATGAATATTACAACGGCGCACAAGATGGCCACCCACCTTTTCCTTTAACCAGCCATGGAACTGTCCGCGGCAAACTGCGTCACGCTCCATCTGAGTAGGACTCTTTACCTGCTTTTTGTAGAAATACATATCATTTTCCGGATCGCGGTATTTGCCCAGGGAAATACCGCAACACTTACTGTTGCAGATTTCGCAGTCTTCAATCACCCAGCCCTTGCTCCAGTGAGGTCCGATCATACCGTCCTGATATGCTGCGGGAGGCGCCCAGGTAGTAGCTGCTTTGGTAATCAAAAATCCGCTTACGGTTATGTAATTCACCCACTTTTTATCCGGCATAAAGCAGTTTCTGCGCACTGCAATCTCTACATTCTCTTCATTGGGATTGAGTCCCTGGAAATTGGCATACAGCACGGTTACATCACCGTCCTGCTCAGTGTACCATTTATATACAGAGTCTTCGGGTACCCATGCGCAAGGGTCTGTCTCCCCCTTGATACACTCCTCCAAGGTCACTGTCTCAAACATCATTCTGTCGTTTAAATATACGGAACCTGTATGACGTACCGTAGGCGCAAAATACCAGTCACCGCAGACAAAGGTGGTATAAGGATTATATGCACCGAACACCCCGTTATTGATTCTGGCGGTCCATACATTACCCTCATACTTGGTCCAACTCTTTACTTCCTCCGCACCGGTAATCACTGCCCCGAGAGGCGTCTCCGAACGATACTCAATAGGAGCCTCTTTGGTTCCTGCATGTAACGGATTTACATACTCACGATAGATACCCGGAGCCACCCATACCACATCTCCCGGCATAGCTGCCTTAGCTGCATCATTAATCCGCTTGAAGGGCATTTCCTTGCTTCCGTTACCCTCTCTGGAAGCATTCACATTTACATAATAAGTTTTGCTCATTTTGTTTCCTCCTTAAGTCTATTAAAACTTAACTTCCTTCCCCTGTTTTTTCCATTCATAAAATTCAGCCGTAGCTGCAAACAATACATCTCCCGCAGAATTTAAGGCTGTCTCCACGGAATCCTGAATTACACCGATAATAAAGCCGACACCGACTACCTGCATGGCAATGTCATTGCTGATGCCAAACAGGGAACATGCCATAGGTATCAGAAGCAGAGAACCACCTGCCACACCGGACGCGCCACATGCCGCCAGAGTCGCCAGCACACAAAGAATCAATGCGGAAGAAAAATCAACTGACACACCCACGGTATTAGCTGCCGCAAGAGTCATTACTGCAATGGTGATTGCTGCACCATCCATATTGATGGTAGCTCCCAAAGGAATGGAGATAGAATACATGTCACGGTCCAATCCAAGCTTTTCACACAACTGCATATTTACCGGAATATTTGCTGCAGAGCTTCTGGTAAAGAATGCCGTCAGTCCGCTCTCCTTCAGGCACTTAAATACTAACGGATAGGGATTCTTGCGAAGCATAATAAATACAATCAAAGGATTTACAATAAGTGCCATGGCAAACATACAACCAACCAAAACTGCAAGAAGCTTACCGTAATCCGCAAAAACGCTCAGACCGTTTGTGGATACTGAGGTAAATACCAGTCCCAAAATACCGAAAGGCGCAAGGCTGATAACCCAGCGAACAGCAACAGAAACAGCATCCGAAAGATTGGTCAGAACGGCCTTTGTAGATTCTGCTGCAACTGCACGCAGCGCAATGCCGAAAACCACTGCCCAGGTTAATACTCCGATGTAATTGGCATTCATAATAGCCGCTACCGGATTCTGCACCATGTTATTAATGAGTGTATTAAACACTTCCAAAATTCCGGAGGGTGCTTCATTACTGACTGCATCAGTCAACTTTAGCGTGGTAGGGAATATATAGCTTACTACCACTGCCAACAAAGATGCCAACAATGTAGAAAACATGTACAAGAAAATAACCGTGCGAAATCTTCTTCCCACATTATTGCTTGCATTTGCCACCGCTGCTATAATCAGCACAAACACCAATACCGGCGCAATTGCTTTTAAAGCACCTACAAATATTGTCCCTAATATCCCAATTCCTGTAGCCTGTGGTAATGCAATTCCCAAGATTACACCTAACACAAGCCCCATGGCAATACGGAGCACCAATGAAATACTGTTCCACTTCTGTACGATTTTCTTCATATCAAAACCTCTCTCTGCTTTTTGTATCTTATTTCATAAATGCATCTATCACCCTGATGCCTGCTGCCATCTGCTTTAGTTTAGGAAGTTCACTTCGCATATATTCCTCAAGTTGCACTGTTTCCTCACTATTAAATCCCTTACTTGTAATAATTTTACAGTCCGGAATTTTACCTTCCGCCAAATCCTCTCCCCTTGCAAAGGATACAAAGGCATATCTTTTTCCGTCCTTTTCACATACGGACGATACTGACATATTTACACTGTTATCCATACTCATCATAACACAATTCCTGAAACCAAAATCACAATAATCAATATTGGCAAAATATACTTAAAATAGAATCCAAGCTTCGGTGAAAGCTTAGGTCCGTCACCTGTATTTGCCTCCGCCAGATACTTGTCAAAGCCCCATCCGTATTTTGTCACACAGAACAACAGATAGATAAGACATCCGATAGGCAGTAACAGATTGCTCACAATAAAATCCTCCAGATCCATGATATTGGTCTTGGCTCCGAGAGGCTGGAAATCCTTAAGCACATTAAAGCCTAATGCACAGGGCATGGAAAGTGCAGTCATAAGCAAAATATTTACGATAGAAACCTTTTTGCGGCTTGCACCTGTCAGTTCCATATCCATACATACAATATTTTCAAATACTGCAATTACGGTAGAGAATGCTGCAAAAGACATGAACAGGAAAAACATACTTCCAAAAATTCTTCCTCCTGCCATCCCCGCGAAAATATTGGGCAGGGTCTGGAATACCAAATCAGGACCACTGTCAGGATTTACCCCATATGCAAAGCATGCCGGGAAAATAATCAAACCGGCCGTAATTGCCACAAATGTGTCCAGTCCAGCTATGCGGATGGATTCACCCAAAAGTGTATGCTTTTTGTCAATATAGCTTCCGAATATTGCCATGGAACCGATTCCAAGACTCAAGGTAAAGAATGCCTGATTCATAGCTGCAATAATGGTTTCACCAATTCCGGCATCCACCATACGCCCAAAATCCGGAATCAGATAAAATTTAAGTCCCTCTGCACCACCGGGTGTAAAAATGCTTTTGACGGCAAGAACCAGCATAATTACCAACAGTGCGCTCATCATCCACTTGGTAATACGTTCCACGCCTTTTTGAAGTCCAAGGCTGCATACCATAAATCCAAGTACTACTACAATCACTATCCAAAGTGCCATGGTGGGAAAACTGCCTGTCAAGCTTCCAAACATTTTGGAAAACTCCTCCGGTGTCTTACCACTACACTGCCCTGTAAGCATCAGATAAAAATAATGGAACATCCATCCTGCTACCGTAGTATAAAACATCATCAATATATAATTACCTATTAAGGCCGCATATCCGTGTAAATGCCACTTATGCCCTTTTTTTTCCAATTCCGCAAAGGACTTAAATACACTCTTTCTGCTGGCACGGCCCACGGAAAGCTCCATAGTCATAACCGGCACACCCAAAATCAATAAAAACAATAAATAAATCAGTACAAAGGCTCCTCCGCCGTATTGTCCCGTAATATATGGGAACCTCCACACATTACCAATGCCGATGGCACAGCCTGCGGACAATAAAATAAACCCTATGCGGGAGCCCATTTTTTCTCTTTCCATAAAACTTTCCTCACTTATTTCTAATATCTCACCACTTTCTAGATTTTATCATAAAATGTACATAAAGACTACAGTTTTTTGCGTTTGAATATATAAAAGGTGCGGTTGCTTATAATAAAGTAATATAGTTGCATGAGAGGTGGCAGGCGGGGCGCGGGGAGGCACCATGACGCCTCTCATGCAAAAAGGCTGCGGGACTTCAAACCCGCAGCCGCATTTTTATATATTCAGACCTTTTGCTTCATCGCAGCCCATCATAATATTTAAACACTGGATTGCCGCACCCGATGCCCCTTTTCCAAGGTTATCAAACTGTGCCGAAACAACAATACGCTCTTCATTGCCTGTAACATAGATTTTCAAGCCATCCCAACCTGACAAACCATTACCTGCCAGAAAACCGCCTGCCGCAACTTCATCATCAGGAGCACTTACTTTGATGAAGTTCTCGCCTGCATAATACTCTGCATAGTATGCAAGAAGAGTTTCCGGTGTCATTTCCTTACCAAGCATATCAGCATACAAAGGTACGGAAACTACCATACCACTGTAATAATCATCTATGATAGGGGAGAATAACGGTGTACGTTCAATACCCGTAATCGCCTTCATTTCCTTCAAATGCTTATGCTGCTGAGTAAGCGCATATTCTCTGCCGGAGGAAAGCTCTGTCGGTCTGTCTTCATTTTCATAAACCGCAATGGTCTTCTTGCCTGCTCCGCTGTATCCTGAAAGTGCAAAGCTACTGATTGGATAATCCTTGGGAAGAATTCCTCCTGCAACCAACGGATACACCAGTGAAATGAAACCGGTTGCATAACAGCCCGGTACTGCAATACGCTTGCCACTCTTGATAGCTTCCCTGTGTTCCTTCGACAGCTCCGGAAAACCATACGCCCAGCCGTTCTCCGTGCGATGTGCGGTCGATGCATCAATAATCACTACATTTTCATTCTCTACCAAAGATACGGATTCCTTTGCAGCCACATCCGGCAGACAAAGAAACGTAACATCAGACGCATTAATCATCTTCCGGCGCTCTTCAGGATCCTTTCTAAGCTCCGGGTTTATCTGTAATATTTCTATATCATCACGCTCTGCAAATCTCTCATAAATGCGCAAACCTGTGGTTCCTTCACTTCCGTCTATAAAAATCTTTGTCTTCATAAAAGTAATCTCCCTCATAAATATGTACTAAACGTTTGCATGATATTCCTTGCGGGTAACGTGTAAGAACAGTTCCTCCAAGGTCGCCAACACTGCAATCACACAAGCACCAATCACATAATATACAAACCATGTAAACTGAGTAATATATGGCATCACAAAAATAGATAATCCCGTAAGCTTGTTCAAATAAGTATGTAAGGATGCAAATTTCTTATACTTTATGGCTGCCACAATATAGGAAATAATTCTGACTACAACAACACTGTTCACTGCGACCCAGAATCCCCAAGGCATCACCTCAAGCAAAAGCGGCATCATCTTTAACAACATCACAAAATAGAACAGCATATCCGCTACGCTGTCCAGCCTTGCCCCAAACTCACTGGCAGTCTTCATACTGCGTGCTATCCAGCCATCTAAAACATCGCTGAAACCGCAGATGGAATAAATAACAAAAAAGCTCACTGACGGCAACGGTGTCCAGATAAAGAGAATCGTTCCGATGATTCTAACCATCGTTATGATGTTCGGTATGTACTTGTATTTCAAAAACTGTGTCATGTTATTACACTCCGTTCCTACTTATCCATGAAACATTATATTGCAAAACAAGCCGTGCGTCAAATAATTCTCAAAATCTTTATAGAATATTTATTTCCTCTTTTCGATAAAACGCCTGACAAGATGATAAATACCTCTTACAGCTGCAAACATCAAAAACATGCAGATAAAACCCACGATGCCAAATACAATGTCCGCAAACTCCATGGCACCGGTACCGGTCACCCTCTGACCGATTTCAATGGCAAAGGTTATCACAATAATCAGCGTAAAAACATATATCCAGCTGATAGTCATAATATGCCCTCTTTTGGCAAGCCATTTAAATATAGGATACACTACAAAAATCATAGCCAATCCTAACGCTCCGATTACAAGAAAATGAAGCTCCTTATCTGTAAAGTTATATTCATACGCATCATTCAGCCCCAGAATCTTATTATGTATCTGTGCTATAAGCTCTACAATCCAATACAATATTTCTTTCATAACCGCTCTCCTTTCACACCATACGGTGTTCTCTATTATATTCCGTAACAAACCGGTGGTCAATATATGTCTCTTTATTTCCACATACTACATATTCCTTTATTTATATACACTAATATATTCATTGCACTTTTTGTCAGAATTTAGTATAATAAGTGCATACAATTTCTTACATATTAAAGGAGGTTACTTATGGAATTACTAATGAAAATTCAAATCAGAATCAAAGGCTCCCAGTATATGGAGGGCCACACAAAAAATGTATGTATGATAGAATTTGACGGTACCGCAACCGGTCCTTATTTTAACGGTGAAGTTATCGGTGCCGGTGTTGACACCCAGAAGATTGAAAAGGACGGTCCCGCTTTCCTTTCTGCACGATATATGTTGGAAGGAACAGATGCAGACAATAACCCCTGCCGTTTGTTTATCGAAAACAACGGTTCGGATTTTGACAACTGCACTCCCACGATTTATGCAAGCTCTCCGTTACTTGCTGACTGGGAGACCGCCAGCCTTAAAGCAAAGGTTATCCCTTGCGAAGGCGGCGTAATGATTGAGATTTATAAGCTGTAGTATAAAACAAATATGACAAGAGGTCTGCAGGATGATATCCTGCAGACCTCTTTGCGTGAGGGGAGGGGGATGGAGATACCATGACAGCCGCAGGCACGCTCCCGCTATACTTCGCATCGCAACGGTACTAAGCTCGCTTAATTGCATCTTACGATGCAATGACCTCGCTAAGTGCCGGCGTGCTCAGAATGCGCTGCCTGTGTCATGGTATCCCCATCCCCTCCCCTCCCCTCACGCAAAAAGGGTTCCCGCACATGCGGAAACCCTGTCTTATCTCATTTAATCTATTCTCTTTACACCCCAGTAGAACAATGCTACCGTTCCCGGGCCGGTATGACTACCGATTGTGGTACCGATATGGTTAATCTCCACCTTACCTTTAAGCTTAGGGAAATTAGCCTCTACCAAATCAGCTACCGCTCTTGCATCCTCGTAGCATGCAGACTGAGAAATGTAGCACTTGTCAGCGTACTCTAAACCATTCTCTGCAAGCTCCTTCATCTTGTCTACAATTGCTGCAATAACCTTTTTCTTGGTACGGATTTTATATCTGGGTATCAATTTGCCAATATAATCTACGTTTAACAGCGGACAAATATTTAGCACGCTGCCCACAAAACCGGACGCCTTTGACACACGACCACCTTTTACAAAAAAGGTTAAATCAGATGTAAAGAACCAATGATGCATATTAAGCTTATGCTCTTCAATCCATTCATATATCTCATCAATAGACTTTCCTTCATCCCTTAAGTCTGCAAGCTTATCCATAATCAAACCATAGCCCGAGGATGCCGCAAGGGAATCCACAATGTAAATCTTTCTGTCAGGATACTTTTCAGCCAATGCATCCTTTGCAATGTTGGCAGAATTTACGGAACCGGAAATACCGGAGGACAGACTCAAATGTAAAATATCCTTTCCCTCCTGCAAGAACGACTCAAAATACGCCTCGTACTCTTCCGCATTAATCTGGGATGTCTTGGTATCCGCACCATCCACCATCATCTGATAAAACTTATCAAAAGGAATAGACTGCCCCAAATCATCAGGGTAATCCTTTCCATCTATCTCATAGTGAAAACAAGTATAATGAATATCTCTCTCTTCAAAATGCTCCTTGGATAAATCTGCCGTAGAGCAGCAGCTGATAATAAAGTCGCTCATGACGTACCTCCTCTTAAGTCTCTATAAATCATACTACATAGTTTTCATAACTATGTCAAGCGTTTAGTTTAATATTTCCTCAAACTGCTTGAGTCGACTGTAAAACTGCTGATAAAAGTCCGTTTCCGACGCATAGGGCGCAATAAAAAACAGATTCAAAAACAGCATGTTAACTTTTTTGCGCAGTTCATCCTCCTCTGTGGAAAGCACTATTTCCTCCACCATTTTCAAAAGCCCGTGCCATGCCAGTATAAACTCCTGATTCTCCTTAAGCTTCGGTGTATCAATCCATTTACCCACCTTGACCTTACTGCGACTTCCGGGGCACTCTCCTGTCTGCAAAAAATAACGGAACCCATCCTCCTCATAATATCTGCCCAAAGGAAAAATACGACAGATTCCGGGGCGCGCTTCGTGAATACTACACCTGCACTGTTCATCTAAAAAGCTACAGCATTCGTCCTCTCCCGCCATGCGCAGATTGGGCAGTATTACGCCATCCACCACATTTAACTCCAAAGCATCCTGTAACAGTTCCTCAAAGCTTCTCTGTAAATGGGTTGTCAACCGGTAGACATCATATGCATCTAACGTTATGGAGTTCCCCATACCCTTACAGCATTTGGAGCACCCAATACAACCATGACAATCTGCCTTGACCATGTCGTTCAAGTTATATAGCTTGCCATCTGATATTTCTTCCAAAGTAACGTAACGTTTCATAATCTTCCTCCCACCGCTTCATTATATCACGCTCATATCATTTCTGCCACGCTTACTTTATACAACTTATGTCACGGCAAACGCAACTTACGTTACACCATATTGCAACTTTCAAAAGACTTGCTATAATGCAAAGTGAAAGGAGGCACAATATGCTGCTGAAATTAATAAGGAACAAAGAAATAAAAGAAACTAGCGTAACGGTGGAATACCGTGAACGCGACAAACAGGTAAACAGTCTTGTTGACTACATCAGTCATCTCAATGATATGGGTGAAAATGTTTTTGCAAATGCTGATGACAGTCTGTATCAAATAAATATACATGATATTTTATATATGGAATCCGTGGACAGAAGAACCTTCGGCTATACTGCAGACAAAACCTATGAACTAAGCTGTAAGCTCTACGAAATCGAGGAGCTTTACCGTTCTCTGGGCTTTATACGCATTTCCAAATCCTGCATTGTCAATCTGCATAAGATACATGCCTTAAAGCCTGATTACGGCGGGAAAATACTTGTTACCATGGAAAACCGCGAGAAACTTTATATCTCCCGCCAATATGCACCTGTTATCAAGGAAAAATTAGGAATCGGAGGAAAGAAAAATGAAAGAATTTCTAAAAAAAGTACCTGACAAAATAAGCCTATATACAACAATCTATATGGTTGCATTTACCGTGTTCAGCCTGCTGAATGGCACAGACTCAATCCCTACTGTCAAACTGCTACAGGGATTGTTTATCGGAGCCTGCATCGGAAGCTGGAGTGAGTTTTCTTTTGGCAAATGCATTATCAGTGAAATGTCTTTAAGAAAGAGAACATGGCTTTTTGTAATCCCTATTTCATTACTTCTGTTTGCCACTGCAGTTATCTTTCAATGGGCTGCAAGTCCTAATGATTACCTGAAAGTTTTTTGTATCCTGCTCCTTTATTGGCTGTTCTGTATTCTCGTGCTTGAAATCAGCCATCGGGCAAAAGGCAGACATTATACCATAAAACTGAAGGCATACCAAAGTGAGAGCTCCCACGAAGCCTCCGATGCCCCTCACCTCGTCGCGGTCTATGATGTAACCGATAATAAAAACGCCACTGATAAGTAAATAGAACAAAGAGTTCGCTCGCGAACTCTCGCGCCGCCGAAGCGTCGCATTGCGACATCTTCCGCTGCTTCGGCGTGCGCATCCTCGCGGAGCGTTTTTGCTTTATAGGAAAGCTTTCACACTTTAGTGTGACAAGGCATTTCCTATAAAGTAAAAATAAGAAGTCCGGTGATGTGAGTTTCACCGGACTTCTTGTGTATGGAAATGCGTGCCTGCGGCTGTCATGCCCTGCCCAAGCCCACCACATCGCTATCACAAAAAGGCCGGGAACAATCCCGACCTTTTTATATCTTTATTAGTTCTTATTAGCCATCTCAGCCTTCAGCTTCTCAGTCAAAGCAGGAAGAATCTTATTCAGGTCACCAACAATACCGTAGTCTGCTGCATCAAAGATAGGAGCAGTCTCATCCTTGTTGATAGCGATGATGATATCGGACTCTTCCATACCTGCCAAGTGCTGGATTGCACCGGAGATACCGATTGCAAAGTATACGTTGGGACGAACGGTCTTACCGGTCTGTCCAACCTGAAGGTCTTTGGACTTCCAGCCTGCATCAACTACTGCACGGGAGCAGCTTACGGTAGCACCAAGTACCTCTGCCAAATCCTCTAACAGCTTGAAGTTTTCAGCACTTCCTACACCACGACCACCGGATACAAGAATCTTAGCATCCATAATGTCAACGGTATCAGATACAGCTTTAACAACCTCTAAAATCTCAACATACTTGTGGTCGGGAGTAAATCCGGGATTGAACTCCTCTACAACAGCCTTTGCGCCAACTACTCTGTCCTTCTTCTGCATAACGCCGGGACGTACGGTAGCCATCTGAGGGCGGAAATCAGGACATGCAATGGTTGCAATGGTATTTCCACCGAATGCAGGACGAGTCATAAGAAGCTGATTGTGCTTCTGCTCTCTTCCGGGGATAGGGTTGATAGGGAAATCACCAATCTCAAGTACGGTACAGTCAGCGGTCAAACCGGTATGTACTCTTGCAGAAACACGAGGACCCAAGTCACGACCGATAGCAGTTGCACCTACCAGGAAAATTTCAGGCTTGTATTTCTCAATAACAGAAGCTAATGCATGTGCATAAGGCTCTGTTCTGTACTCCTTTAATTCAGGATCGTCTACAACGATAACTCTGTCAGCGCCGTACTCAGCAAGCTCATCTGCCAAGCCCTTAACGTCGCTACCTACCAATACAGCAGTTACTTCTGTGCCCAAATCAGCTGCAAGGTCTTTACCTTTACCGATTAATTCAAAGGCAATGCTATTGATGCAATTGTCTACCTGCTGCGCGAAGACATATACGCCCTTATATTCTTCTAAGTTCATTGTTCTTCCTCCATTAAATAACGTGCTTTTCTTTTAACTTGCCAATGATGTAATCAACAGATTCTGTAGGATCAAGAGTAACCTTCTCGCCGGCACCCTTTCTAACCTTATCGGAAGCCTTTGCGATCTGGGTAGGTGAACCCTTAAGACCTAAATTGGAATCCTCTACATCTACAAGCTTATCTCTGCCCCATACGATAACCTCTGCATCGCAAGCGTCAAAGATTCCGCCGGGAGTCATATAACGAGGCTCATTCAATTCAGCAAGTGCAGTTACAAGACAAGGCATCTTAGCCTTTAATACATGATATCTGTCATCATACTGACGCTCAACTACTACGCTGTCTCCATCGATTTCGATTTTCTGTGCGTAGGAAATTACAGGAATATCAAGGTGCTCGGAAATCTGAGGACCTACCTGTGCGGTATCACCGTCGATAGCCTGACGACCGGTAATGATAAGGTCATACTCAAGGTTACGGATTGCACCTGCAAGAGTCTGAGAGGTTGCCCAAGTATCAGCACCACCGAGTACTCTGTCGGTTACAAGGATACCCTTGTCAGCGCCCATAGCCATTGCTTCACGAAGAACATCTTCTGCCTTAGGAAGACCCATAGTAATAACGGTAACTTCTGCACCGTACTGATCCTTTAATCTAAGTGCTGCTTCCAAACCTGCTTTGTCATCAGGATTCATAATTGTCATCATAGCAGCTCTGTCCAAAGTACCATCGGGATTAAACTTAACGCCGCCCTTAGTATCAGGAACCTGCTTAATACAAACAACGATTTTCATTGTATTTTCACTCCTTATTTTTTATTCTAATGTGATAATCTTCTCTTACTTAAGCAATGCTGCGCTTATAACCATACGCTGAACTTCGCTTGTTCCCTCGTAAATCTCGGTAATCTTTGCATCACGCATCATACGCTCAACATCGTACTCTCTGGTATAACCATAACCACCGTGAAGCTGAACAGCCTTTGTGGTAACTTCCATAGCCATCTCTGCTGCGTACAACTTAGCCATAGCTGCCTCTACATTGTAGGAGGTCTTATGGTCTACAGTGTACTGATCCTTGGTGCAAGCCGCCTTGTAAACCATGTACTGTGCAGCCTGTGCCTTGGTAGCCATATCAGCAAGCTGGAACTGAGTATTCTGGAAAGCACCGATAGCACGACCGAACTGCTTTCTCTCCTTAACGTAATCGATGGTTCTCTCAAGAGCACCCTCACCGATACCAAGAGCCTGAGCAGCGATACCGATACGTCCGCCGTCAAGAGTATGCATAGCGATACCAAAGCCCTTACCCTGCTGTCCAAGCATGTTTGCCTTGGGGATACGGCAGTCGGTAAAGATTAACTCGTATGTAGATGAACCACGGATACCCATCTTCTTCTCCTTGGTACCGAAGGTAAATCCGGGAGTTCCCTTCTCTACGATAAATGCGGAGATTTCCTTGGAAAGCTTACCGCGCTTTTCAACCATACCGGTAATAGCAAAGATAACATATACATCAGCTTCCTTACCGTTGGTGATGAAGATCTTGGAACCGTTTAATACCCACTCATCTCCGTCAAGTACAGCCTTTGTCTGCTGTCCCTGTGCATCGGTACCTGCGCCGGGCTCGGTCAAACCGAAAGCACCAAGCTTCTTACCGCTTGCAAGGTCAGGCAGATACTTCTGCTTCTGCTCTTCTGTACCATATGTAAGAATAGGGTCACAGCAAAGAGAGGTATGTGCGGAAACGATAACACCTGTGGTACCGCAAACCTTGGAAAGCTCCTCTACACAGATAGCGTAGGTCAAAATATCACAACCCTGTCCGCCATACTCCTTGGGAATGGGAATACCCATAAATCCTGCCTTAGCCATCTTCTCAACAGTTACACGAGGGAATTCTTCGGTCTCATCAACTTCCTGAGCTAAAGGCTTTACTTCTTTTTCAGCGAACTCTCTGAAAAGAGCGCGCGCCATTTCATGCTTTTTACTTAAAGTGAAATCCATGATTTTATTTCCTCCAAAAATATATTTTCGTAATTACTGAGCGTCTACAGGGGTCTTGGTTCTGTCTGCGTTATATACGTAGAATCCCTTTCCGCTCTTAGCACCAAGGTTACCGCCACGAACCATCTTACGGATAAGAGGACATGCACGATACTTGCTGTCGCCGGTCTCTGCATAAAGTACATCCATGATTGCAAGGCAGATATCCAAACCGATGAAGTCACCAAGCTCCAAGGGTCCCATAGGATGATTTGCACCAAGCTTCATAGCTGCATCAATACCTGCGATATCAGAAACACCTTCCATCTTGATGAAAGCAGCTTCGTTAATCATAGGGATTAAGATACGGTTTACAACGAAACCTGCAGCTTCATTTACCTGAACGGGAGTCTTGCCGATTTCCTCAGAAATCTTAACGATGGTATCAACAGTCTCCTGAGGAGTGTTAACGCCTGCAATAACCTCAACCAGCTTCATACGGTCAGCAGGATTGAAGAAATGCATACCAATCATGGGACGGGTTAAACCGTTACCAATCTCAGTGATGGAAAGAGAGGAAGTGTTGGATGCAAAGATGCACTCAGGCTTGCAAATCTTGTCAAGCTCACCAAAGGTGGTCTTCTTAACTTCCATATTCTCAAATGCAGCCTCTACGATTAAATCGCAGTCTGCGCAAAGGTTCTCTTTCAAACCGGGAGTAATCTTAGCAACGATAGCGTCTGCTGTCTCCTGAGTCATTTTACCTTTTTCTACAAGCTTTGCATAACCTTTAGCAATCTTGTCTTTTCCGCCTTCAGCCCACTCCTGCTTGATATCGCAAAGAGCTACTTCATAGCCTTCAACCTGAGCAAATGCCTTAGCAATGCCCTGTCCCATAGTACCGGCACCAATAATACCTACTTTCATTGTTGTTCCTCCTATATAATTATAATCAATTAATTACTCTCGAAAATCCTTTTGCTCCGCAAAATCGCACTTTTGTGCTTACGATTTTCTCGATGTACGCCATTTAAAAATCAAATGCCTGCTTCGCAGTCGCTTGATTTTTATTAATGGCTACACGTTCTTAAACGGCTCTTTTACCTTTTCTTTGTTCTTGTCCAAGAAGAAAGCCATACCATACTTCTGGTCTTCTGTCTCGAAGCAGTCACCAAACAGCTTCTCTTCGATAACGATAGCTGCATCCATATCTACATCCAAGCCTTCGTTGATAGCCTTCTTGCAGTTGCGAACAGCGATAGGTGCGTTCTTTGCAATGCCTGCTGCCATCTTCTCAGCTGCGGGAAGAAGCTCTTCCTGAGTGTAGATTGCATTAACAAGACCGATTCTGAAAGCCTCGTCAGCCTTGATATTGCGTGCAGTGTAAATCATCTGCTTAGCCATGCCTGCGCCTACAAGACGGGCAAGTCTCTGGGTACCGCCAAATCCGGGGGTAATTCCAAGACCTACCTCAGGCTGACCGAATACTGCGTTGTCAGAACAGATTCTGATATCACAGCTCATAGCGATTTCGCAGCCGCCGCCGAGAGCAAATCCGTTGATTGCTGCAATTACGGGGATGGGGAAGGTCTCCAGCTTGCGGAAAACATCATTTCCCTTCTTACCGAATGCTTCGCCCTCTGCCTTAGTCAGGGTGCTCATCTCTCCGATATCTGCACCTGCCACGAAGGACTTCTGACCTGCACCTGTTAAAATC
>SVFG01000060.1 GCA_015056975.1 Lachnospiraceae bacterium
CCCACGCGTTACTCACCCGTCCGCCACTAACTTTTAAATCGCTAGGCTTCATTAAAAGTCCGTTCGACTTGCATGTGTTAAGCACGCCGCCAGCGTTCATCCTGAGCCAGGATCAAACTCTCATGTTTAAGTTTATCCTTCCAGAATTCTCTGGCATCCTCCAGTCTCTCGACTGGTTTACTGTTTTTTTGGGTTGTGACTCTCGTCACTGTTCTCTGAAATATTCTTTTGGAATTTTCAGGGTTGCATTACTGTTTATTTGTCAAGGTTCTTGTTGTTGCTGTTTTCAGCGGCAACTCTGATAGAATATCACATGTCGCTTCCCTTGTCAACAACTTTTTTTAAATTTTTCCGACCGCTTTTTGATTTTTTCGCGGTGGAATTTCATAATATCACAGTCTACTCCGACTTGTCAACACTTAAATTAAACAATTTTTCAGAGTATTCCAACAGGTGTTTCCGCCTCTCTGATTTGGCGCAAAAAAAGAAATCTCAATTTCTTAAGATTCTTCTCTCACCTATTGGCAGTGAAACGGAGAAAGAGGGATTTGAACCCTCGCGCCGGTCACCCGACCTACACCCTTAGCAGGGGCGCCTCTTCAGCCTCTTGAGTATTTCTCCTTAATCTGAACTACGTCTCTACCAATATGATATTGTGCGTCGTTTTGTGACGCAAGTATTATTATACATACAGCACCATTGTTTGTCAATTACTAATTTTAACTTTTATTCTGATTCGTATTGTGCAATTGTTTCCTCTATTCTGCGCTTCACTTCCGCCGCAATTTCATTGGTTTTCATATTACAATACTCATCATAATACATGGGTTTCATATATATCAGCTTTACTGTAACTTTTCTGATGGAGTTCTCATCAAAGGGAACAAAGGAATTAATCAATGCACACGGAACAATAGGACACTTAGCCTTTTGCGCAGCCTTAAAACTTCCTCCTTTGAAATCCAGCAGTTTGTTTCCTTCTTTGCTTCTATGACCTTCTGCAAAGATAAGATAGTTCCGCCCCTCCTGCACTTCCTTCGCCACCTGATTGATAATCTGCATGGACTGTCTGATATCTTCCCTATCCATCGCCAGAGAGCCTGTCGCCTGCAATACCTGCTTTAACAGAATCACATCCTTCGCTTCCTTCTTAATAACACACGCAAAGGGTTTGGGACAAGAATGATATAGCGTAAGAACATCAAACAATCCCTGGTGATTCGGATAAAAAATAAATCCGTCTTCCTTGGGCACATTTTCAACACCATGGGTTTCTAACGTAATATTTCCGGCTTTGATTGCATGCTTTGAAATAGTTTTCGCCAATTGGAATCCCTTTGTGTAATCTCCTTTGTATCGTTTGCTCGCAAGCCATATTTTAAAAAAAAGGAAGGGAACCAAATATATTTTCCTGATAACCATCAACGCAATTCTCATGCTTCACTCCTATATTCCGTAATCGCAGTCTCATATAAATCATTTCCGCTTGCATCAATCACTACAATAACCGGGAAATCTTTCACTTCCAACTTACGGATTGCTTCCGTTCCCAAATCATCATAAGCTACAACCTCTGATGCTACAATAGACTTGGACAACAATGCTCCCGCGCCTCCCACGGCAGCAAAATAGACTGCTTTGTTTTTCACGACAGCATCCTTCACTTCTTGAGATCTTTTACCTTTTCCAATCATTCCGCCAAGGCCCAAATCCAAAAGCGCCGGTGCATATTTATCCATCCGACTAGAAGTAGTGGGACCTGCCGATCCTATTACTCTACCCTCTCTTGCCGGAGAAGGCCCCATATAGTAAATCATTGTATCTTTCATATCAATAGGTAATTTTTCACCATTTGTCAACGCTTCATACATTCTTTTGTGCGCAGCATCCCTGGCCGTATAAATCGTACCTGTAAGGTACACATAATCACCCGACTTTAAAGACAATATATCCTCTTTGCCCATAGGAACTTTCATATATTTGTCCATAGCTGTCCCCTTTCTTACAACACTCTTACGGCATGGCGGTTGACATGACAACAAATATTTATCGCCACCGGAAGTCCTGCAATATGAGTAGGATATGTATTCACATTCACCGCAAGCGCAGTTGTACTGCCACCAAGTCCTCCTGGGCCAATCCCGGAGGCATTTATTTTGGACAGCATTTCCTCTTCCAATTCGCGGACATAAGGAATAGAAGACCTCTCATCTAGCGGTCTGGTGAGTGCCTTTTTGGCAAGCAATGCGCATTTCTCAAATGTACCACCCACACCGACTCCTACAACCATGGGGGGGCATGCATTGGGACCCGCATCCCTCACTGCTGTAAGTATTGCATTTTTTACACCTTCTATACCATCCGCAGGTTTTAACATAAATACTCTGCTCATATTTTCACTTCCAAATCCCTTGGGAGCTACTGTTATCTTTACCTTGTCACCCGGTACCATCTCATAATGAATAATGGCAGGAGTATTGTCCTTGGTATTTTCACGATAAATAGGATCTGCAACCACAGATTTTCTCAGATATCCATCCACATAACCGCGGCGGACTCCTTCATTAATCGCCTCTTCCAAAGCACCGCCTTCAAAATGCACATCCTGCCCTATCTCCATAAAAATTACAGCCATACCGGTATCCTGACAAATGGGAATCATATCCTCTCCGGCAATCTGCATGTTTTCCTGAAGCTGTTTCAAAATCTGACAACCCAGAGGAGATTTCTCTGTATTTACTGCAGAAAGCAAAGCGTCCTCCATGTCTTTAGAAAGAAAATGATTAGCCTCTATGCACATTTCTTTGATGTTATCCGTTATCACACTGACATCTACTATTCTCACAGTATTTTCCTACCCTATCATCTGATTCTTTATGCTTTCCAATTCATCCTGTGTAGGCTCACCGGGCTTCCAACCGATTCTTTGTCCATCGTTTTTATATCTGGGAATCATATGCATATGGAAATGCTTTACGGTCTGACCCGCCTCTTCACCATTATTCTGCACCAAATTCAATCCGTCACAGCCAAGCTTCTCTTTCATCTGCGTTGCCAACTTCTTCGCCAACACCAATACCTTCCCGGCCGTATCGTCCGGAAGCTTAAACAAATTGTCCGCATGATCCTTGGGCAAAATCAAAGCATGACCTTTGGTTGCCGGACCCAAGTCCAATATCACACGAAACAATTCGTCCTCGTAAATCGTTTTGGAGGGGATTTCACCCGCTGCTATTTTACAAAAAATACAATCATCCTTTTTCATTACCGTTACTCCCTTCTGTGTCAAAAACAAATATCTGATCTAACGTGCGCAAAATCCTAAAATCACCCTTCATCTTCATAAGACCGGACATAAACGCTCTTTGGAAGGTCATTCTGCCACTTACGATATCTTCCATGGTTGCCCGGTTCAGCTGCATTTCCACATCCGGATGATCAATGCTACCGTATTTCACCTGCAAGTTTGCGCCCTTCACAACAAGAATGAAGTTTTGTGCCTTCTCTTCTATATTAATGGAATATTCCGCTTCGAATCCCGCCTGAGGCTTAAAGCTTTTGTTAAACTCAGCCAAATATTCCTCCTCGCTGTCAGCACCTTCATTGCTCATCATATCTCTGAAAATGCTTGCCAGCTCCTGAATATCTTCTTTTTGACGCTGCACATAGCTGTCGTCGGAAACATAGTTCGACAGCTGCTCGGTCTCCTGGGGAGTCAAATCAATACTCTGAGGTATTGCTACTCTCTGACGCACTGCCTGATTGCTGGCAGGAAGACTGGAAACATGCTGGTTAATGGTGCGATACATGTTTTCCGCCTTTTTCTCTATAATATTGGTATACTGCTCATTCATTTCAAGGGTAACGGTGTTTTCGATATATCCGCAGATGCCGCTGCAGGGAAGTCCTCCCAAAATCTCCCATGCGGTAGCAAGATTCAACTTTGCCTCACGCTCCCCATATGTGGTTGACATAACAACAGGACACATATAGATGCAGGAAAGCTTATCCTTGTCGGCAAAGAGCCAGCATGCATCCAAAAACTGCTGCATATATCCACCGATGCCGTACCACTCTACGGTTGTCGCCAAAATAATACCATCTGCTTCCTTTAATGTCTGGGGCAGAGTGGTAATGGTATTCTTACACTCATAGAGATTATAGCGGGTTACATTCACACGGAGCTCTTCTAAAACCGCCTGCATCTTATTGATTACATATATCGTCGGGTCATCAATAATCCCTCTTCCGCCGTAATAAATATTAATATTCAAAAGCAGTACCTCCAGTCCCTCTTTCATAGTAGAACACATAACAAATGTACCACCTTTTACATGTTCAAGTCAACCGCATATCAGCGAAAGATTAGGATTCTCCTGCCGCATTTAATTTCATCACCAATTTCCAGCTTACGCTTTTCATAGGGTTTCAGTCTTAATCCGTTTTTGTAGGTTCCATTGGTGGAATTTAAATCTTCTATATACACATCTTCCCCTTCTCTGATGAGCTTGGCATGCAGCCTGCTCACCGACATATCCTCCAGGCACAGCTGTACCTCCCCCCTACGTTTACCTATGGTAAGACTTGCAGCCTCCATCTGAGCCAACAGCTTTCCTTCAGATGAATATATCATGGGAATTCTCTCGTTATCTTCCTTCTTTTCTTCTATGCAAATAGTATTACCATAATCCTCCGGCTCATAGGTGCTCTCCTCCGCCACTGCATATCCCAGCAGAGCCTGTTGTACATTTTGTTCATATGCCACCCGCAATTCTCTATCCTTCTTACGTCGGCTGTCCCAAAACGATAAGAGACCCTTTTTCTCGGGCTTAGTCATGGGTTCCGGCTCACTCTCCTGCACGATTTGCTCTTTAATCGCATCCCTCGCCTGTTTTATTGATAACAGCGTGTTTTCCTCCGCATCCCGTTCCTGCAAATAGTCCTTCACATCCTTAAAAACCTGTTCCTGCAGATAGGTATCACCGTTTTTCTCGTATTGCTCATGCATCCGGTATACACAGTCCACCAACCTGTCATCCTCATAATCAATATGCTCCACCAAATATTCCAACAGCTTCATGAAGCTTCCTTCGCCTTCATAATAAGGAATATACAAAAAAGAAAAAAGATTTTTCTCCAAATCCTGAAAAATCTGTTCCGGATACCACAATATATTTTTCTCATCAAGCAAAAATCTTTCAAGCTCCATCCGTACCTGCTTCATACTCCACATGAAGTCCTTGAGCCACTCTGCAGTAATACATCTTTCCTCGAACAACTGCGCCACATTTTGCTTTGAAGTAATATCATAGTACAAATAGGCCAGCCCATTCATATATCGCAGACTAAAGGGCAGCAAACCTTTTATCCCTCCTCTGCTCAAGATACAATATTGATACTTCCGCTCCTCAGGCTTTTTATCCAGCAAAATTCTCTCATAATTACAATGTAAACTTCTGACAAATTCCGTCTGTAACATTATTTTCCTCCCATAATCTTCCTACAGCTTCTAACTAAAAATGTGGGGCTAATCTGCTCACTTTCAAAAACAGCCTGCGTCTTCCACAAATCACCGGACGTCAATACAAGACCTCCCATTCGGGATATACCGGTTATTGTCCCCTTTATGGAAATATCCGGTTCGCCCATTATCCACGCAACATACTTCTCGTTATCAAGCGTCGCCGCTTCCTCATTCAGCTTCACTGCCAAGGTCGTTTTGTCCTTTTCCTGCATAGCTACACTTCTGACTGCCAGCACTCCTACATCCTGTTCCAGCAGACATCTGTTGTATTGGTAAAACATCATATAAATCAAAAACACAATCGTCCCGATAACTACCGGAACCACCATGGCAGCCTCCACTGTAAGATAAGCCCTTATCCCAGCATTACTTTCCAAATCAAATATCCTCCGCATAAAAATGGAATGTATGGCACTTCGGTATCTCTGCCCACACGCTTGAAGCACAACAACACAACAACCGCAATCAACATAGCACACATGCTGATTCCCCATATCAGCATTCCGGCCTGATACCCTTCAAGTACTCCTATTATTCCTAAAATAATCCCATCTGCCATACCGGCTTTTTTCGTCACCACAGCAACTAACAAAAGAACAACTCCCGGCGTCAATCCCAGCGCACAATCAATTGCCTCTCCTTGTACCCCCTGATAAATCATAAATCCGATTGCTCCCAGCACGCCGGGCACCAGCAAGATAATAGGAACTGCCTTTTCCTTTCCGTCAAACACACTTAAAATTAATAAATAGACAATTATCAATCCACCCTTAATCATTTCCCTGCTCCTTACTCATTTTCGGTTACACAACGGCTGCATGGTCTGTACTTTTCCGCATGTTTTCTCTCCATCTCAAACACGGTCCTCTTTAATCCCGGACAATATCTTTCAAAATGATAACAGTCGCCTTCATCCGTAATATAGACTTCTTCCCCTCTTGCTCCTATCACACATTTATCGCAGGCAACATATCTTCTCCCATATAGGTTCCTTGAAGTCAGGGCTTTCTCCACACTTGTCCCCTTTACGGAAAGGGTAAGATGAGTACAATCTCTCTGCTCATGGTATACTTCACCATTTTCTGCTACATAGACAAGGTCTCTTTGAAGCTTTTTCGCATTCACAATATCATAGCCGTTCCATGCATGCCCGTAATATCTGTTTGCCATACGGAACGGAACAACATCTGTTTTCCATGTAACAATCACTTCCATTCTGCCGTCATCCGTAAACAGCTCACTCTCCCAGAATTGCAGACCAGCGCCACCTGAAGCAATAGGCGCATTCTCCAGATACTGCTCTCCCAGAAAATTCACCAGTTCAGCCTTCACATAGGTATATGCAACTGCCCCATCCTTTATCTCCTGCCACAGGGCACTCTCTTCCCTGTCACTTAATGCATACTCATATACAGAAAGTTTCCTTCCCGTATTCCACAGGGCAAGCTGCATATTACCATGCAAACGGATCATTTCCATGGCGCTTCCCAACGTAACAAAGGAAAAAAGAAACATCGGCAAAACAAGAGACGCTTCCACAGTCATTCCCGCCTTCATATTCCTTTTTAGAAGGATGGGCAGCGATGTCCCCTTTATGAAGTCACGTATTTTAAATAAAAGGAGTTGTATGCCTCGGGCAAGGCTTGAAAAAAACATTATGCGTTTCGGAGAAGGTCTGTATAGAATAGTTAATAGTTTCTTAGGTTTTTTGTTCCTCCATAAAAGGGACATCGCTACCCACCTCCCTTCAATAATATTCTTTTTGTCTTGTCAGTTCATAGTGATAGCCATACTTACTGCTCACCTGCATGGATGCTTCCACCTTCACGTAACAGCCATCCAGCCTAAAATCCTGATTCCCGGGAGTCAACCGGATATTTGCTTCCACCAGATTCATCGCCCTTGCAGTGAGTACATCTTCCTTTTCAAGCATCAGCAAAATCCGCAGGTAATCCTCATAAGAAAGCCCTTCGTCATCTTTCCCCTCGGATACAAACTGAAATCCGGTAAGTGCATTGGCAAGGCTGTAATACCAGGTATCTGTCGTCTTCATTAAAGGAATCCTTCCACCCTCCAGCAATACCTCCACATCATGCAGGCTCTCCGCAAAGGACCAAGCCAGCAGCAAAGATACTTTTAACAAATCTGCCAGCTCCGGTATCTCCAATAGCCCACAGATAACTAACGCCACCACTTCTGCCTCCGCACATTTCTCTTCATCCGTAAATATGTACAAAGCATTTGCCGCTTCCCTGATTCCGGTTAATACATCCACTACTCCTGACAGATTACTAATGTCATTATCCATTCCGCTTAACAGATACTCTATTTCATAATCAAGTGCTTTATCCGCTTTCTCACTGCCATAATGACCCATATAACGCATCAGGTATTCCTGAAACAAAAATCTCTCCCAAAGCTTTTCTCCTCCCGAAATTTCGGCATGGGGCAAACTCCCCTGATTTACTTTCCCCAATGCCATCCTGCCGCCTATCAGCGACTCCTGAAAGATGCTTTTTTCCGAAACAGCTTCCATATCCTTAACAACACAGGCAAGTGCTCCCTTTCTGCGCTCCTTTTCCAGTTCTGCAGTGGGATTATCAATTTGAATGGTCACAAACTTATTCTCTTTTACCTCAACTTCTTTACCGTTATATGCCGCTATGGCTTCATCCACCTGTTTTTTGCGCAGTGCCACATCGGTTTCGGTTAGCTTATTCAGCTCCACTACCTCAAGCCAGTTTAATAGCTCGGTAAACAGGCTAAGCCCCGCATCATGCTCAATGGCTTCCACTGCTTTTGCTCGAAACACTGCTCCTTTTCCATCTGTAATAACCGACACTCGTGTCACATCCACCTCTTCCGGCTCCATTGCCAAGAAATCCCTGTATAACAGACTTTCCAAAAAAATATCTTCCATGGACATATTCCGTGCCAGATAATGTTTAAGATGTGCGCTTACATTTTCCTTTCCGGTTGTATCTCCTCCGTAAGAGCTGTCTATGGCAAACAGATTGTACTGCGCAAAAAGCTCCCTGTGATATTCCGCAAGAATACTATCCATCCCGATATCCATAATGCATTCCGATTCCATGCGTATGGCATTACTGCGCACCCCTTCAAACAGTGCCAAAAATAAGGACAACAGTACGGTCATTGTCAACGAAAGATATACCGTCAAATATGCTTCTGCCTTCTTCATGCTTATATTTTATTTGTCTGATTGGATATTTTCGCAAAAATAGTTTGCACAATCTTTGTAATCTGGTCCTTAAAAATAATGACCAACCCCACCAGCACTACAATGATTAATATAATCTCTACGGTACCCATTCCATCCTCTTCTTGTAAAAATTGCTTGTACTTTTTAAGTTCTCTCATAAACTTATCTCTCCTTTCTTATACTCCCATGGCAGAAAATGCAGGTATCATAATCATGAGCATGACTGCACCAAGCATCATTACCATCGGTACCAATAGTTTTGTTCCGGCCTCTTCACCAAGCTTTTTCACCGTCTGCATCCGTTCAGCCGAAGCCTTACCGGCTTCCTCCTTTAATCTGGTAAGCAGTGCGGCATTCCCCTTTTTTAAATTTTGCGTAAGCAGAGTACACAGCCTAACATACTCTTGCAATCCCGTTCGTTTTCCTAAATGCTCATATGCAAGGCCTTCCGAAACTCCGGCATATAATTCTCTGCAGGTATATGCAATTTCCTCGTAAACCGGCGTACGCTTCTTCCCTTCCCTGTCACAGGACATTCTTTGTAAAGCTCCTCTGATTGTCATCCCCGCACCCAAATACAGTACCAGTGTATGTACCACATCCGGATACTCCCGTTTCATACTTGCCCTTCGCTTTAACAGCAGACTATGCAAATCCTTGTCGGAAAGAATATAGACCGCCACGGCAGCGGCAATTGCCAGTCCCCACAACAGAAGACCATAATCCTCCACTGTCTGCTTCCACAAAAGCTCTGTATCACCATAGACCTCCGGCAGTTTCCATACTTTCTCCTGTCTACTGTTTTCTTCCGATGCCAAAAGCAGTTCCTGTAGTTCCCTATGCAATTTCTCCTCCTTTGACACACCGGGAGGCACAACACACACCTCGATTAGCTCTTCCCAACTTTTGCTCCCATATGTAATCACAGCCTTTAGGCTCACATCTTGTTTTTCAGATACCTCCCACACCTTTCCGGTGGAACTAAGCACATCCGGTCTGTCACTGACCCATTCCACGGTAAACGGATAACCCGAAAAGTAATCCGCCAGATTTAAATCACTGCTCACTTGTCTCAGGGACAGATTATCCATTCGGATAAGCTGTTCCAATTCCAGGTTGAATGCATTTTTTACAATAACCAACTCTTCATCACTCATGTATACAGGCGCTATCATAATATCAAAGCCTTGTTCACCTTCAAGCTCTGTTTTCAGATGCACCCCCTGACTCCCCTCACGAAATCCCGTTCGCACTATGGTTCCCTCGTCCGTAAGCACTATCTGCATAGCGGATTTCAGACTTACCATCAGTCCAAGGAATGTTCCCACAAAGCATATCAAAAGTGACACTCCTGTCTTTTTTACATGATAGGCAGTATAGAGGTGCTCCTTCGATTCACCCGGATACAATAGTTCCAAATCTCTCTTTACCTGCCCCTTGCAAATATACTCCTTTTTCCAAGCGCACCTCTTTTTAAACAGAAATAACGCCAGACGGTAAAAAGGAGTCAATAGTTTTTCCCCCTTTCGCTCTGTCACTTCCTTCCGCGACAGAAAAAATCCCACTCCATAAACCGCCAGTATAACTGCTGCCACTATACACATAAATACCTCCTAACTCATTTGACCGGTTATGTCCTCCATGATTTTTTCACCCAGCACATAAGCTGCAAGATAAATTGCCAGACATACCGTCATAACAGCTATGCCCTGTAAATTGTGATACAGTGAATCAAAATAGCCCGGATAACTGCTGCCGATAAATATCAGTATTCCAAACGGCATAAGCTTCATAATGTTCTGCTCCAGCTTCCTGCCGCTGAGAAGTGTCTGCATTTCCCACGCCGCATCCGACCTTTGACCTATCAGTTCTGCTGATGCACTTATGATCTCCGGAATGCTGCCACCACTCTTTTTGGCCACAGAGAAGATTGCTGCAAACTGATTGATTTCTTCGCATCCGCTTCGAGCTGCCAAATCCTCCAATTGCTCTTCCAGGGTAATGTTGATTATCATTCCTCTCCTTATCAGCTCCAGTTCCTTAAATATCAACGAATCCTCTCCAAACAATAGCCGCATGTCACCTCTGCTCTCCAAAAACGCATTCTCCACCGCATAACCGGCCTTCAATGCCGCCGACACGGAAAGAATACATTCCCGAAACTGAAAGGTAAGCTCCTCCCTGCACTGCTTTGCCTTCTTTTTCCCGGTCCACCAAAAGAATGTAATTCCTACCACAGATAAAGGTATCACCGCCAGGAAACTGCGATAGAAAAAATATGCCAGTAACAGTACAATTCCTGCAGCTTGCACAATCACCATCAAAAGCTCCCTTTTTTTCCATGTATAGCTATGATATTCCCGCCGCTTTAAGCTTGTTTTCATGGAGTAATACCCCCCTTTTTTGCAATCTTCCCACCACCTTCCCTTCTCCGTCCTGTCCTACCTCCTCAAACAGATACAGAGGGTTAATCTTTATCTCATTTTCTTCACATCCCATGATTTCAAGGATTTCCAGAACTCTTCTGGAACCGTCCCGAAGTCTCCCCAAATGTACAATGATGTCTATGCCGGAGGCTATCTGCTGTTTGATGGCTGATAGCGGCAGGTTCACTCCCATTAACACCATATTCTGCAGTCTCTGCAGCATATCCACACCGCTGTTGGCATGTCCTGTTGACATACTTCCGTCATGCCCCGTATTCAGACATTGCATCATATCGATTGCCTCCGCTCCCCGCACCTCTCCCACAATGATTCTGTCCGGTCTCATCCGCAGAGAGGAATGAATCAGCTCCCTGATACCTATTTCGCGGCAGCCTTCCACATTGCTGTTACGGGTCTCAAGCCTTACCAGATTGGGAATCCCCTGCAGTTGTAATTCTGCGCTGTCCTCTATGGTTATCACTCTCTCATTGGATGGAATATATCCCGAAAGCACATTCAAAAACGTGGTCTTTCCGCTACCCGTACCACCGCTGATGAATATATTATATTTTGCGCGCACAAGCTTCTCCAAAAACACGGCAGCCTCCACGGATATAGACGTATTCTCAATCAGCTGCTCCATGGTAAATGGGTCTGCGGGGAAACGGCGGATGGTGACAATCGGACCGTTTATGGCGATGGGATTCATAACTACATTCACTCTGGATCCATCCGGCAGTCTGGCATCCACAATGGGCGATGCTTCGTTTACCACGCGGTTACAACCTGCCACAATCTGCTGAATGACATCCTGAAGCTTCTCCATAGACTCAAATTCCACATCCAGCTGTTCGATTCTCCCGGCACGCTCCACAAAGATATTGTCCCTACCGTTAATCATAATCTCTGTTATGGTATTGTCCTCCACGAAGAATTGCAACACATCCAATCTGCGCAGGGAATCAAAGAGCTCTTTCTTTAGCTTTCTTCTAAGTCTCACCGGATAAACAGACAGTCCCTCCTGCTCCAACAGCACCTCATCAATGGTCTCCTCAACCTCTTCATCCGTCATATCCCTACCGTAGTCCATCCTCTCCTGCACAAGATAACGCAACTCCCGTTTCAGCTCGGTGTACTCCATATTCTCCCCCCTATTCTCCGGTAAGTTTCTGCACATGTATCCGTACAAGGTCTGCCAGCTCCCCCTTGGTCAGAGCTGCTATATCCTCCGGCAGCCTGTGCAGCTTCGGAATTGCCAGTTTATTCGTCTTTTGCAAGACATCTTCGTAAGCTGCGACCTGTAAAAGCTGTTCGTACTGCACTATCTTACATTGTGCAACCTTATCCTCATTTGTCAGCGTATAGACCCTAAAGCACAACCTCAGTATATCGAACAGGCCCTGCATACACTCACTCAAGTCTAAAATGATATAATCATATTCTCCCAATTCCTCCAGCTTGCGAAACAACATAAGCCATTCACTCCCTGTCACAGTGAGCAAATTCTGCCCGGCCTTCATGGGCGGTATATAATGCAATTCTCCCTTGTGCTGCAGCATGGTCTGAAAACGCAATCTGAACTTATCCTGTCCGGCACTCAGAAAATAGAGCAAGTCCGCCATATCTCTGGTCTGTACATCCGGCACCAGCTCGGTCAGTCCGGCATAATGCTCAAAATTAAGATACAGTGTACGGTACTTTACGGAAAGTATCTGTGCCATGGTAAGCGCAAAGGAGGTCTGCAAACTGCGTCTCACCGGTGAATACATCCCTACAAACCTGGTTGTACATCCCTTTTCTAATCTGGGAAGAGGTTCTCCCGCAATCTCCAGATACTGCTCTAATATCTCGCGCAACACATTTTCCGCCTGCTGGTATTTATTGATATTGGGCAGTTTATCCCACCGTATCACACCGCTTTCGTTGAGCAATACAATTCTCCCCGCACAGAGCTTCTGCATCTCTTCACAATACGCCGACTCTGCCACAACCAGCATACTGATTGGTACGTTTTTTTCCTGCTGCAGAAGCCCTGCCGGTTCTGTATAAGTATGTATCCGCCACGGCAGGTCCTTGTGTCCCCGCAAAAACTCGGTCATCAGCTGTGCATACTCCTCTTCAACATCACACAGCACCAATAGCTTGTCTGTCATAAATCAATAAACCCCTCCCCAATACAGTAATACGCTGCATAAAACAGAACCGGAC
The DNA here is from genome assembly GCA_015056975.1 of Lachnospiraceae bacterium. Taxonomy (GTDB): domain Bacteria; phylum Bacillota; class Clostridia; order Lachnospirales; family Lachnospiraceae; genus Acetatifactor. Next base: position 13,382 of record SVFG01000060.1, read on the forward strand.
AGGCAAATACCTGACGTCTGCTTTGACAGATTCTCAACATATAGCTTGAAATGACCGCTCTTCAATACCTCCAGAAGATATTCTCCCAGGTAACTAAAGCGTTCCTTCAGATTATTATTTTGTAACATTTGAAATAGGGAAATAACTGCCGAAATCAGCAACGAGAAAAATAGAAATAACAAAATCTTACCGGGCGGGAAGAAGCCCGCACACACGCCAAACAGCTTAACATCTCCTGCACCCAGGCAACCGATTTTAAAAAGCGGATAAAAAATCAGTGTCACCGGCACACCTAAGCCGACATACATAAGTATTCCAAAATATCCGCTCTCCACCATGGCATGCCCCAGTCCATAGAGCAATATACACACTGAAAGTAGGTTAGGTATCCTGCCCTTGCGATAATCAAAGTAACAGGCTATCATCAAAAAAATGCACAATACAGCCAATACACCATCTCCTTTGTCCTTATTCATTTACTATCTGTGGAAATCGGAACGAATCGTTCCAAATGAATTGTTTGTAAATTGCATTATAGACGTAAGCCTCACTCTTTTCAAGAGGAAAAAAGTAAAAAAAGTATTTTTGTGAAAATTCTACAATGTCCGGAAAAATCCAAGTCCGTAAAGCACCACAAGCCCAGGAATTCCTAAGATTGCGCTTGTCAAAACAGTCACTTCATTCAAGCCTACTCCCGTGGTAATCCCCATGGTTGCAAATCCGCCGTTAATAAAATAAATGGCAAGCGCACCCAATATACCACGCATGATGATGTTCATCAGCCACTCGGCTCTCTTTTTTATTGCTAAAAGCAGAAGCAACAGAACACATACGATTACAATGATTGTCGTTTCCATATGAGTATCCTCCCAGGAACACCTTATGTCCACACCCGGAAAAATATGCAGGAAGCATTTGGTATATTTTGTGTTTTTATTGTCTATACTTTTACCAACACATCCGAAAGGAAGCTAAACCATGAAAATATTATTCAGACAAACCATCTCAAATGCACAGCCCGTAGAGACCGAAATCACTCCTTTAAATCTAAAGGAATCCATAGAAAAAACCCGACAGGCTTTGGAAATCGCCTATTCGGGTTTTGACAATGCTTTAGAAGAAGATATGATTGACAGCTATATCTTTGAGATTAACGCTCTCCAGAAGCGCTACAAGCATCTGATTGAACTGGCAGAAAAGCAACCTGCGACCGAATCAAAACGTCGTTTATACCAGCATTCCCCGATTCGCGCCCTGGTCAGCCATGTTTTCAGTTAAGGTGTTGCGCCCATAAGTAAGACCGGCATAAACAGACTGGGAATTATTCATCACGGGACCTGCCTGATTTAACACGGCTATTTCCTGATAAGCGTCATGCAGGGGACTAATCACATTCACAATCTCATCTATCATCCCGGGCTGCCTGTGCAGCTCGCAGGATGCCAGCCTTCTGATACAGTACAGGTAAAGCTGTAATAATTCCTGTGCCGGTTCATATTCCATGTGCAGGGACTGCATCAATTCATTGATACAGCCTCTTGCCTTTCTGGAAGCTTCCGTAAAAGCCGTCTTTTCCTGTATTTCCAACGCTTCCTTTGCCTCATCCAGATAGCATAAAAGCATTTCATACAAAATCACTACCAGCTGAGTAGGATTTGCCTGCGTAATGCGCAGCGTGAATTGTTGCTTACATTCCTTTGTCATAGGCTCTCCTTATCTTACTGCAACAGCTGCAGTACCTGTGAAGGTCTTTCGTTTGCCTGTGCCAGCATGGACGTGCCCGCTTGTGTAAGTACCTGCGCGGTAGTATATCTTGTCATCTCCTCAGCCATATCCACATCCATCAGTCTGGAATACGCTGCAGTCATATTCTCGCTGGTAATATCAAGACTGTTAACCGTTGATTCAAGACGGTTCTGATACGCTCCCAATTTACCTCTTACGCCTGAGATAAATTTGATGGCTCCGTCAATACGGTCAATACCGTCAAGCGCACCCTCCGAAGTACCTACATCCAGCTTTTCGATACCCATATTTTTCAGGGAAATCTTAGGAACATTGATTGACAGAATCTGTCCCTCATTGGCTCCTACCTGCAAACGCATGGGACCGATACCGGTGGCATCTATTATCAAAGGATTGGCCGCAGACACCGGATTTGCCAAATCCATACCGGACACATCCAGCGCTATCTCAAAACCATTGGAATCCTTCATGGTCAACAGATCATCCTTAATACTTGCCGTCATGTTTTCAGGGAATTCATCCCCATACACAATATCACCGGTAAGAATATACTCTCCCGTGTCGGGATCCTTATCCAGGGGAAGTTCATTAAGCGTATAATTTTTCTCCGGCACAAACTCAGAATAGGAATTCACCTTAATATCCGCCCTATTACAATATCCCTTCAGGGCAAACTCTCCGTTTAACAGCTTTTGTCCGTTAAACTCCGTGGTCTCTGAAATACGGACCACCTCATCCTTTAACTGGTCAATTTCATCCTGAATCATCTCTCTGTCATTATCTGTCATCGTGCCGTTTGCAGCTTTTACCGCCAGCTCATTCATTCGCTGCAGCATATCACTGATTTCACTCATGGCACCGTCGGCAATCTCAATTACAGAGATACCGTCGCTTGCGTTCTGGTTGGCAATATTGACGCCCTCAATCTGGGCATTCATTCGCTTTGCCATGGCAAGCCCTGCCGGATTATCCTTGCCGTGATTAATCTTAAGTCCTGAGGATAATCTCTCCAAGGACTGTGCCAGTAAACTGTCATTATTTGCCAATGCATTATTGGAAAGCATTGCTGATACATTGTAATTAATTCTCATAGGCTACCTCGTTTCCTGCTGTCTGATTGCCTGTAAAAACAGTTTGGCAATCTCATATAATTGTGCGTTATCGGGGCCTCCTGCCTCAGTATTTCCATCCGTGGTATTTTCCCTCACTCCTTCTGCAAAGGCTGCCTGCCTTGCATCTACAATGGGTAACTCTTCTGCCTCAAGGCTCTCACCCAGCTGTTCTTTTAGGGATTTGCTAAATATATCGGCGGTTTGTGCAAGCTTCATTACCTCTTCACGGGTATTTGCCACCAAAAATCCGGTGAGCCGGTTCTCTCTCATCTGTAAATGTGCCTGTACATGGCTGTCTTCGCCATAATCTACCTGAATACGGATGCTTCCTCTCTCCGCATCATCCTTACGGAAGGTCAAATGTACCTTGGAAAGCTCTTCGCCGATGTACATGGGCAGAATGTACTCCTCGCTTTTTGCCAGCGCACCCACTACGGTAAGCTGCTTATGTAAAAGTTGCATCTCTTTTACATCCACGAAAGTATCTCCCTGCATAAAGCTGAATTCTTCCACCTCGCGGGTTACCTCTTCAAGCACACTGTTAAGATGCTCCATAAAGTCTTCCCTGTCATCCAGTTTTTCCAAAGTCTCATCCAGTCTGTCAATGACATCCTTTGTCTCTTCCGACTTTTTGTTAAGCTTCTCCTTCATGCTCCTATAAGGATTGGCACCGTCC
>SVFG01000061.1 GCA_015056975.1 Lachnospiraceae bacterium
TTCCTGCGTCTTTTAATTTGGTCATATTCCCGTTGATAAGGTATAAATCTCCACCTTCCTCTTCCGGAATACGGTCAAGATTTTCAAGTTCCCTGATATCGTTGGCACTCATCCAGCCATTCTGTCTGCCAATGGCATAACCATTCATACGGCTCTGATAATCGCCACGGAGCAACCCATCCACATTGAACTTGACAAAATACCTCGTTTTTTCATCCGCAGAAAATAAGGAACGGACAATCGCCTGTTCCCACCTTGCAACCCAAGGGTCTAAGGTATATTTCACGAACTCCAAAGACTGCTGCTCTATATTAGAAAAGCTCGACTTTTCCAAATCGCCGACCATGTGTGGCGGAACTCGGAAAATTCGAGCTATTTCATTTATCTGAAATTTTCTTGTTTCCAAAAACTGTGCTTGTTCCGGACTAATGGAAATCGGTGTGTACTTCATTCCCTCTTCCAGAACTGCCACTTTATTTGCATTGGAACTTCCACCAAAGGCAGATGTCCAACTCTCCCTTACCCTCTGTGGGTCCTTTACGGTTCCCGGATGCTCCAATATACCACCCGGTGTGGCACCATTTGCAAAGAATTTTGCACCATACTCTTCACAGGCAATCGCCATACCAATCGCATTCTTCGCCATTGCGATCGGAGAATATCCAACCAAGCCATCAAATCCAAGACCGGGAATATGAAGCACATCCGATGGTTTCAGATTGACCGTGTTTCCTTTCATGGTCGGTGCATCATCCTTACTGGTGTTGTACTGATAATAAAGCTGTCCCTTCTCATCCCTGTCCACCGTCATTCGGTTCGGCATCAAAGGATACAACGCAATAATCTCTCCCTTTCCATTACGGATAATCTGGGCATAAGCATTTCCCCACAGGAGCAAATGCGTCATCAATGTTTCCCTGAATACAAAGGAAGTCATTTCCGGATTCGGCTCATCATGAAGCAAAAAATAAAGCGGATGTTTGACCGCTTTTTCCTTGCCTCCATCTCCGTTGTATTTGTACACATGAAGTGGAAGACTTGCCACCGCCTCTGATAAGATACGCACACAAGAATACACCGCTGTCATCTGCATGGCAGAACGTTCATTGACATTCTTACCGCTGGAACTACCACCGATGAAGAATCGATAAGCACTGCCAGATGTGGCATTCTGTGGCTTATCTCTTGATTTAAAAATTCCACTTAATATACCCATAATCATCAATCCTCCTAAAAAATGAGCATAAGAAAAGCACCTACCATTTCTGATAAGTGCAATCTAATTAGTCTATATAATATTGATTCAATCAAAATTTTAATTCCGTTTGTGATACTACTCCCAGTTTATCTTGGACTTCTAACGGAAATTCTTTAATAAATTTCTTAATTACCTTTGGAAATGCATGGAACAAAATAAGCTTTGTATCATCATTTACTGTATCATTAATTAATTCCCTAATAGCTTCTTTGTCAGAATGAAAACTCCAATCCGGCGATGACAATTTATGTACACTATTAAACTGGCAATTTCCCAATGTTTCTTCCAAATTTTTTGCTAATGCCAATGGTCCCGTTAAATACATATCCATACACGAAGTGTCACTAATTTCTTCAATTGCTTGGATATCATTCAATGTTACCAAATACATTATTCTTTTCTCATTGTATCCATCAAATTGTTCAATCGCCGAAATAGGATAAAGGCGTTGTGTTTCAGCATAATTTATACCCGATTTGCCAATCACATGTTCCACAAATGGGTCACCCTTATATTCTGGTAACAACCAATTTCTTAACACATTCCTTAGCAGATAAAACAATTCATCATTCATAATAAACAGCCAATCTTTATGCTCATCAATTGCCATTCTGAATAATCGAATATACACATTAAACAGCATTTCTGCCCCTCTACTAACAAATATTTGATTGTGTTCCGAACTCAATATGCTTTCTGCTACAGCTTCAAAATCTTTATCCGTAATCGCAAAATCACCACGCGGAACCAGTGCACAATCTGTAATTATTGACTTATTAGCCTTACCAGTATGGTTAATGACTCTTTGGAATTTATCCGAAAAATCATAAAAGCCATTTAACAAACAAATATCGCCCGGATAAATAACAACTTCACCATAGCACTTATATTTTAATCCATATGCACCAGGGCAATGATAACTATCAAAAAATTCAATAGTATTATTAATATATGAACGTTCTTTAATACTTTCAATCAGAACAGCATTTTTCAATAGGCGCCGTTTGTCATCTACATCTATACCTCTTAAATTGAGTAAATATTCTAAAGTTATGCCGGACAGAATGACCGGAACCTCTCTCTTCTTCAAAAAACCATACAGCCCACCAGAGTGATCTCTATGAAAATGAGACATGAAAATAAAATCCACATCAGAGATATTATCCTCCTCAACTTCAAATCCTGTGTCTAACAGAATATTTCCTTTTTCACACTTCAACATCAAGGCCGTCGATGAAATATCGCACGCAACGCTTTTTATAGAAATAGGTTTCCCTAAATGTACATATGGCGGCTTATGTCTTACAATATTCCAATATTTATAGGATTCTGCAATCTTAATTGATGTAAAATTTGCTCTTGAACCTGAAACCATTGGATACCATCCTGTATCCTTAGTGATTTCTTCTCTATCTTCAAACAATATATCTCTCATTTTTAACGAAGGAGTGGTATAAATATAAGCAATATTATAGTGAAATGCTTCACTATCAAAAACATAATCATAAAACGTAATGTATTCTATACACTCAGAATCTACTCCATATCTTTTTTCCATATATGCAAAAAAAGAGTCTATCGAGCATGCTTTTGCATGTTCTTTGAGCAGAGCAGTTTTTGCACGCTTCATTGAAGCAAATAATGGCTTATTTTTCACTTCATATTCCCTGAAACTCATGGCATCCTCCGGTTCTTACATCTTTATGACACATAAAGCTCTATCTTATTTCGTATATCTCTCTTGCACACCATACGACAAAATCTATTATAAATCCTTCTGAATTAAAAATCCATACATACCGCCTCATACAAATAAAATTCCTCTTTCGTCATACACGCTTCCTTGCTTCTGCACCTGATTTCGAATACATCTGTCCAAAGCCATAATCGCCGCTACAATCCCATCAATCTTCTCTTTCGATCTTGCCTTAGTCACCTTAATATTCCCGGCCGGATCAGTATCAATCACAACATTACCTGCCATCCAACGAAGCACCGGATGACCGCCATGCACCATATTCCCCTCCATCAAAATCTTATAAAACTCCTTGGTCGGAGCTGACATACTGCTATATCCCTGTCCAAAAGGCACTACGGTAAATCCCATGCCTTCCAAATCCTGCACCATCTGTGTAGCTCCCCATCGGTCAAATGCAATCTCCAAAATATGATACTTTTCTCCCAGCTCCTCAATGAACTTTTCAATAAAATCATAATGGATTACATTCCCCTCAGTAGACATCAGATATCCCTGACGCTCCCACACATCATAAGGAACCGAATTGGCTTTCACTCTCTGTGGAATGGTCTCTTCTGGCACCCAAAAGAACGGAAGCAGAATGTACTTCTCCTCATCATTCCTTGGCGGAAACATCAACACAAATGCCGTAATATCGCCTGTACTGGATAAGTCCAATCCACCATAACAATCTCTTCCCTCCAGAGACTTCAAATCAATTTCTTCGTTTCCTCTCTGATAAATCTGGTCTGGAATCCATGCAGTTGTACTGGACACCCACTGGTTCATACGAAGCCAACGGAATGTAATCTCATCCGCCGGATTCTGCTTCGCCTCACGATAAGCATCACGAAGCCTTTCAATATCCACCGTATAACCCAACGAAGGATTCACCTTATACCAGTTTGCCTCATCTTCCCAATCCTCATCATCCTTAAGTCCATAGACCACAGGGTAGAATGTAGGATCCACACGCCTTCCTTCCAAAATATCAATTGCTTTCGTATGTAACTCATAAGCAATGGAATGTCTGTCCGTACCGGCTGTAGTAATAATGAAGTGTAAAGGATTTTGTCGGGCATCCGAAGAACCCTTTGTTAATACGTCATATAACTGTCTGTTCGGCTGAGTATGAATTTCATCAAACACAAGTCCCGATACAGAGAAGCCATGTTTGCCACCAACTTCTGCGGAAAGCACCTGATAATACCCAGCATTTCCATAATTAACAATTCGCTTTGTAGCTCCCATGATTTTGGAACGCTTCAACAGTGCCGGTGACATTTCCACCATCTGTCTTGCCACATCAAATACGATACTTGCCTGCTGTCTGTCAGCCGCCGCACCATACACTTCTGCAGAAGGTTCATTATCTGCATATAGTAAATAGAGTGCAATGGCTGCTGCCAACTCCGACTTCCCCACCTTCTTACAGATTTCCACAAAAGCAGTACGAAACTGTCTGTACCCATCCGCTTTCACAATTCCAAAAATATCTCGAATCAACTGCTCCTGCCAAGGCAATAACCAGAATCTCTTGCCCGCCCATTTACCCTTAGTGTGACATAAGTTCTCAATAAATTTTACTGCACGATCAGCTTTCTCTTTATCATAGTGAGAAGTTGGAAGCATAAATTTGCTCGGCTGATAATTCTTAAGTTTCGGATAATCCTTTGGTCTTGTTTCCCTTGCCATTAAGAATCACCCCCAAGCAATGCCTCCATCTCATCCTCAGACTCTTTGTCCGCACTAACCGCTGCCATAATCCTTGTCCTGGCAGAAGGTGTCAGACCAAACTCTGCTGCCGCCTGCAACATCAGCTTCTGGTTGGTATTTGCAATCCCAACCCATGGTGTCTGCTGCTGGTAACCTTTCTCTGTCTCAAAAGTAGAACCACCTAAATCAATGTGTTCCTGTGCTTCCTTCCAACGGGCATAGGACTGACAATAGGCTGCAAATGCCGCCATATCCACTTCCGTCAATACACCCATCTGATTCAACTTCTCACTCAAACGCTTCCACTCTAGCTTAGCCTCTGGAAGCAACCACTCTGGACAGACAGGCATTCCCTTTTCTGGCTTCGGCTCTTTTGTATTCAGTTTTCTCTTACCAGGATTGCCTTCCAGTTCCTTAATCGCTGTAGGCTTTGGCTTTCTACCTGCCATTGGAATCCCCTCCTTCCATAATTTTCGCACAATAAAAGGACCTCCGAAGAAGTCCTTTCAGTTACTCTTTATAACTATTCATTTTTACAATTTTGTTTCTCAAGGAAATTCGTTGTATGTTTCACACATGTCTTCCAAAGTTTCACTCCAAAATAATCCAGCAAGAATTCCGGAAAAGCACTTAAAACGAATACTCTGTTTTTCCGAATCTCCTTCTCCTCTAATTTAAGGATCTCAAGAGGATTTATTTTTTCTACATACTGATCATAACTAATAGTTCCTGCTTGATTCACAAGACATGAAAGTCTCATCGAAAATACCTCAATCACATCTTTCCATATTTCAAAACTATACGTATTAAACTGAGGATAAATAGAATGTTCTGCAGATAAGAATTTGTAATTTCCTAAATCTTCAAGCATAACAAAACAATTATCCTTTTTTCCGCATACTCCCGACTCAAAATCTCTAAGTGCTTCTACCATCGGATAACTGATATATAGCTTTCCATTTTCCGTTTCATTATCAAAACTTATCAGCATCTGGTCGAGCACATTTTCATCATCATCCTCAGCAAGATTATTTTGATGTCCATCATAATCAAAAAAGAGATATACCTCAGAAAAATCATCTCTGCTAAGTCCAGCCAACTGTTCTTCGAGCTCTTTATGTTCCTCTCTTAGCACTTCTATGATATCTGTATCGAAATCATCTTCCTTCAATTTCTTCCAAAGCATATAGATATTTTGTCCTGCCGGAAGTGTAATTATCTTGAAATTTCCGTGGGCAAAAAACACTTTGGAAATATTATCAATGATTAAAGGTTCTCTGGCTTCTCCCTCGACTATGAATGCTTTATAGTCTCTATCAGCCATTAAACGCACCTGCCTTATACATTTTCTGAAGATTATGAGCCTGGCGAAGTTCCTTCTCCGTTAATTCAGGAATCGCCTTAATTTTATTATCTTTTAAGATGAAATAACAATCAGGTCTCAGCAAATCATTACTCATAAGATCCGTGTTATGCGTAGTTGTAAATATCTGTACGCCCTTTATTTCTTTTAAACGCTTTTCTACACTTTCAGATAATTCAAAATGATAAAATGCATCAAACTCATCAATAAATACAAATGATGCCTTCTGCATTCTTATATACCAATAATAAAAGAGTGCAAGAGACTTTGTTCCAGTAGAAGCAATCTTAAAGAAGTTCGCATCTTGATTTTCAAAACGACAATAAATTGCCTTTCTGCCATCCACTTCACAAGCATACAAGTCATACACGATATCGTTCTCTTTAAGGAACTCTTGGAAATCTTCAACCTTTCCACTGTTTACGATGCCTTCAGCTATCCCTTCAGTTCCATTCATAAAACCTTCGTATCCTCTGCTATCCAAAGAATAGAAAAGCAGCATACGATCCACAAAATCAATAAATTGCTTAAACACCTGATTTTCCGTATTATCAGTTAATATGGAATTACTGTTTACATACTTTACTCTTGATATTGGACTCTCGCTCTTGATAGTAGCATTTAACGTATCAGAACCCTCCAAGAGTGTAAATCCTTCTCTCTTTACAAAGTCATAGTATATAACTTCTTTATCATCAATTGAGAGACTCTCATCTTGAAGCGTATTTACATCTGTCTTTCTGTATTTATAGATTACCTCATGTTCCTCAAAAGCAAATACATATTCAAACTCTGCAAATGACTTCCTTCCACTCATATTCAAATAAAAATCATAACTCTGCAAAAGTTTTTGCTTCTCTGTCAAATGAGTGATGATATCCAAAATAGCCAATCCAAGATTAGACTTACCACAGCTATTAATTCCATATATGATACCTTTCGTTACACAACCATTTCCAATTATCTCCGAATTAAAACTGTAATTGCTTGGAGAACCTATATCAAACGTGATTTTATCTTTGAAACCTTTAAAGTTTTCCACACTGAATTTCTTTAACATGATAACCACATCCTCTCTTTTTTTACTATTATATGATTATCCGCAAATTTTATCAAGTGTATCCGTAGTTTTTTTACGGATTATTTGTATTTTTTGTTGGATGGTGTGCATGACATAATTTTCTATAACTTTGTATGCCCTTCAATACCCCCTATCCTCCATTTCGCGATTTTGCACGCAAGACCCTCGCATCGTTCCCCTATAGGAAAAGCTGTAGGGATTTTTACTCCCCCTACCCTAATAAGAATAGGTTCTATCACCACTCCACCGGTCACCTTGCTGTGCATGAATCTTAGAGTGACACGACTTACACAACGCAATTAAATTATCTCTGTCATGTGTACCACCGTCACTCAACTTCTTTTTATGATGAACTTCTTCAGTCTCCACTAATATTCCCTTCTCATAACATAATTCACAGAACGGATGCTGCGACACATACTTATCTCTGATGCGCTTCCAACACCTTCCGTACCGACGCTTAGTTGATTTATCACGCTCATACTTTTCGTAATTCTGATTATAAAGTTTTGAATGTTCTTCGCAGAATCTGCCATCCGTCAGATTAGGACATCCTGGATAAGAACAAGGACGCTTTGGTTTTCTTGGCATCCGATTCACCTCTTTCCATAGCAAAAGCCACTGCAGATTTCTCCACAATGGCCTCTATCATCATTTTGCTTTTTGCTAGTATAACAGTATCATAAGTATCGTGTGACATTCTATGACATCTCATGACATGATTCAGAAATACTGATTTCCATAAGCGCCGCATCATGAATACGGAATATCTGCCTTACGGTATATCCCATCTCTCCAGCAATTTCTTCCCACTTATCATACTGCAAATACCTTTGCTCCAGGATAATACGTCCTTCTCTGTCTGTTACCTGGCTGATTAAATCCTTCACATACTGTTTTGTTCCCAGAAGAGAAGTGATTTCCTTTTTCAGTTCCTCTTCCATACCAATAAACTTAACAATAATATCCTCTGTCTTATGAATGTTTCTATTCGGACTTCCCGGCATATCGCTCAAAACACTACTTGCTTTGGTTGCCAGTTCTCTCAAAGAAACAATCTGCTCCATTTTGTTATTGATATCCTGCTCTATTCTGAATGCCTTCATAAGTTCATTCTTAACCAGTGTCTGATGCTGATTCATAATCTACCTCCGATTGAAATTTTTGTTTCCCTCGGATTGACTCTGATTTTCTTATTTTGTCTCTGATACTTCCTTCCCAAACCTGTCTATCAGGTACTCTCCATCCACAGATGTCAGCACCTGGTACCACTCTGACCGAAAGAATTTTTCAATCTGCAATACCCCATCTATGGCATCACGATTTTTAGGATTCTTCTTCACTTTCTTTAATGCCGCTCTATAATCTGAAACTGCCTGCAAAACAATCGCATTGGCTAACTTCTCATACGGATTCTCCGCCAAATTCCTACTTGCCATTCGCTCTCACCTCTGCTTTCACTGCATCGATAAGTGCCGACTGGGTATTATCCTTCATTTCCAGTGCTTTCATAACACGTTCATCAATGGTTCCTTCCGTAATAATATGTTGCACAATCACAGTTCTGGCCGCCTGCCCCTGTCTCCATAATCTTGCTATCGTCTGCTGGTACAATTCCAGGCTCCATGTCAACCCAAACCAAATAAGGGTATTTCCACCACTCTGCAAATTCAAACCATGACCTGCTGATGCCGGATGAATCAGTACCACCGGAATTTCACCCTTATTCCACTTTTCGATACTTGCATCAGAATCAAGTTTTTCAAATGGAATCTTCTTCTCTGTCAACCGAAGCATAATCCTTTTCAGATCATGCTTGAACCAGTAAGCCACAAGCACCGGCTTTCCATTAGCTGCTTCAATCATATCTTCCAAGGCATCCAGCTTTTTATCATGAATCAATGTTGCATCTCCCTCATCCGTATAAATAGCACCATTGGCCATCTGCAAAAGTTTCCCTGATAATGACGCTGCATTTGCTGCAGTAACTTCTCCCTCCGGAAGAGATAAGACCAACTGTTCCTTCATGGAATCATATTTTTCTTTTTCCTTCTCATCCATCTGCACCTCATACCTGGAACTAATCAGCTCCGGCATCTGCAGATGGTCTGTTGCCTTCATGGATATCGTAATATCCGAAATAGCATTGTAAATTCGCTGCTCTGCACCAGGAAGTGGCTTATAACTATAAACAATCGGGCCATTCATCTTATCCGGCTTGAAATAATTCACCCGGTAAGTTCCAATAAATCTTCCAAGTCGCTCTCCCATATCCAGCAGCTTAAATTCTGCAAATAGATCCATGAGCCCATTACTGGACGGCGTACCCGTCAACCCCACAATTCTTTTTATCTTCGGTCTTACTTTCATCAACGATTTATATCTTTTTGCATCGTGGTTCTTAAACGAAGACAGTTCGTCCACAACCACCATATCAAAATCAAACAAATATCCACTCTTCTCTATCAGCCACTGAATATTCTCCCTATTGATGATATAAATATCTGCTTTCTTCTCCAGTGCCGCTTTTCTTTCCTTTTCCGTACCAACAATAATCGAATACTGCAACTCCATCAAATGCTCCCACTTTCCAATTTCTCCTGACCATGTATTTCGCGCCACACGAAGCGGTGCAATCACCAGAATCTTATGTACATCAAAATAATCAAACAATAAGTCATTTAACGCAGTAAGAGTAATACTTGTTTTGCCAAGCCCCATATCAAGTAACACCGCTGCCACCGGATGTGACCTGATATATTCAATCGCATATTGCTGATAATCATGTGGTTCGTATTTCATCAATCATTCCTCCGATTTTCTCTATCTCATCCAAAACATACACACGAAAGCCCAGCCTTCTTAAAAGTTCATGCCTTGCCCTCTGTAATGGCCTTGGCTTTTCCCCAGGAGCCTTCACCTCCACAAAAGCAATCCTCCCACCAGGAAACATTGCAATCCGGTCAGGCACCCCATCAAATCCGGGAGCCACCCACTTAGGACAGATGCCTCCAGCCTTCTTTACTTCCGCAACCAATTTCTGCTCTATCACTTTTTCACGCATGTCGCACCTCCATCAAATTAATATGGCGTGCAGGTCGATAAGGTCTGTTCTAAAACTTCTTTATGGACATTTTTAACTTTTAAAATTCTCCTATAACGATTTTTCTATATAGACCTTAACGACATGCACATATCTCATAAGAAATGCCCCTCTAATCCACAAAATCCTCATTTTTCAAACGGATTCCATAAATAAAGAAACCTTTTCTCGTCCTACGGCGTGCATAACCAGCACCATCCACTGCAGCATAAAAATCAGTAGTGCTTCTCGGATACTCACCGGTTCTCAAACAAAAAGCTCGATACTCCTGATAAAACTCACCCGACCTCTGCTCATAACCTTCTCCGACTTCACAGCACTCCTCCACAAACAGACCAAACCAGTTATTACTCTCTCGGTATCTACTGATCACCTCCTCCACACACTTTGGAAATTTCAACTTATACTTCGCCGCAATCACTTTCTTGGCACCTTCAATAATCCACCTCATAATGGCAGGTGCACATTCGCTAACCAGTTCATCCGCATAGTTCTTCACATCGCCGCTTCCTTCAATCTTGGCATTAAAAGGAATCACGATAAGTCTTCTCCAGATACCATTGTCACTAGCACCAACTCGTGGAAGATGATTAGTATAAAGCACCACCGTATGACTCGGTGTAAACTTGAACGGATCCTTATACTTCTTCTCCGCATAAATCTCATCCGTAGAACAAATCTGCTTCACCACAGAAGTATTCAGCCTCTGACCTTCTTCCAGTTCCGCCGCAATTACCAATCTTCTCCCTTTCAACTCCGCCATTTCAGGCTTCACATTTCTCTTGCACCCAACGGTCAACGCATCTGCAGAAATATTTCCACTATAGGAACCTAGCACTCTGGAAATAGAATTCCAAAACGTGGACTTACCGTTGCTACCTTCCCCATATGCGATGATGAGAGCTTCCATATACACCTTGCCAATTGCCGCCATTCCAACAATCTGCTGTACATAGTCAATCAGGCTTTGATCTTTACAGAAGAATAAATCCAATGCCTCCAGCCACTTATCCATTCCATCATCTCCTGGTGCTGCCAACGCCTGCTTGGTGATATAATCTTCAGCTTCCGGCTCTTTTGATGAAGCATCTCTCAGGTCAAATGTGGCACCTGGTACATTCAGAAGAAACTCATTCCCATCCAGTTCACTGACATCAATAGCGAGCATAGGCTTAGCCGCCATCAGTGCTGAGGTCACATACTTCATATCCCTTCGTTTCATAACAAAAGCCACATATTGCTTTGCCGCAAAATAGGCATAATATGCTTTCATCATTTCCGGTTCGATAATCTTTTCCAGCGTTTTCCCACCAGCATTCACAACCTTCTCATCAATACCTGCATCCATCAGAGCCTTCTTTGCTGCCTCGAACTGAGCCAGAGAATCTGCCAACTGCAAATCCAGGAAATCCTCCATTACTGCTACTGCCTGTTGCTTAGACTCCATCCAGTACTCTCCGTTATATCTGAGAAAATCTGTGGCATCCGTGTATTTCAGTTCATCACCATACTCCCTGACAACCACCTTCGCCTGTCCAATATCCGAATAATCCACTGGTTTCAAAGACTCCACTGCAAACTCATCATTGTAGGCATCCGGAGCCACATAGGACTCATCCGTCTTTACCTTTTTTCGATAGAATTTCAGTGCACTATACCAAATGGTTTTCAATTCATCCTCTTCCAATGGCGGATCACATTTAGCCGCTCTCTCCAGATATACCTGATAAGCCTTCTCTGTTTCCCCATACCTCTTTAATACCTTCCCCGCAAACAAGTTCATGGAATTATTTCTTTGACCTGCCGGAATCACACCGGATGCCGTAAAATCATCTTCCCCTTCTTCCATCGGACCAATTACCGTATCAATGGTCATCCACCCATCATGCCAGACCGCATCCCCGGCACTGGAACCAAACAAAAATCTGCCCGCATCCAGAGCATTACCATCAAAAAATGGATATTCCCTATGAATGCCTCTCTTTAATGCTGTATATTTCCTCGCATCCCTTACTTCCTCAATCTCAAAGTAAACATGGAACTTCGGTCTCGCCGCCTTTCCATCCTTTTCAATCAGATTGTGTCTGCTTGGTGCTAATCCGTAAGCCACATCAGAGAATATCTCTTCCAACTTCTCTGGTGTCATCCAATCTACCGGATTTTCAGAATGATCATTGTCGCAATCCATTACAACCACATTAGAAGAAATGAAATTATCCACACTTCTATAATTGCCCTGATACTCTGCACACACATGGTCTCTGCTTACAGCCGCCTGAAGCTCATCCACATTTGTCACGATTGCTCTATGTGGATACTTACAGTTCTTCGCATTCCCTGTGCAATCTGCCGTGTAAATTATCAACTGCATCTTTTTCCCTCCTGCATCTAAGTAGTAAGGACACAAAGTCCTCCCACTTCTGTAAGGAAAGAACTACCGTCTTTGACCAACGCAAACCAACAAAATTTTTCCTTCCTTGTTATATGCGCGCAAAAAGTTTCTTCTCTGGCCGGTTGGTCAAACCACCTCCCAAATTCCTTACACAGATGTAAGGCAAACGGCTTCCAAAAAATTTTCAAAATAAATTGGTCAAACGCCAAACAACTTTCCTTACATAAATAGAAGCGCAGAAAGTGCTTCGGAAATGGAGGTGCTGCAGATGCAGACAGATATGAGTGAAGAAACCCGCCAGGCAAATGCAGAAGCGATTGATACCCTTATCGCTATCAGCGTAGTAGCAAAAGTTCTGGCAGAAAAATTGAGAAAAGAGACAAAGGAAGGAGAACCCAATGAGCAAAATGAGTAATCTCGACATTCTCTTAAGTGGACTCATCGAACACGGTGAAGCCATCTTAGAGATAGCAAAAGAAATGATAAGCATGTTTTCAGAAGAGCCTGCTGCTCTCCCTGAAAAGTCGGAAACACCACTTTCCTTCACGGATCTTCGAGCAAAGCTTGCAGAGAAATCCAGAGAAGGATTCACAGCTGAAATCAAGGCAATCTTAATAAGCCACGGTGCGGAAAAGCTTTCTGCCATTCAGCCATCAGACTATGAAACAGTTTTAAAAGAAGTGGAGGCGTTATCCCATGAGTAAACACGCATACCTCTCCGCTTCCTCCAGTCACCGCTGGTTATCCTGTCCACCTTCTGCAAAGCTCTGTGCAGAAACACCAGACCAGGCAAGTCCTTATGCTAAAGAGGGAACGGACGCTCACACCTTATGTGAATACAAAGTGCTAACAGCCCTTGGCAAAAAGCTTGCTGATCCGATACCTAACCTGGACTACTACAGCCAGGAGATGGAAAACTGTGCAACAGAATACTGCTCTTACGTAATGGAGCAATTGGAAGCCATCCGACAGACCTGCCCGGATCCACAAATTTTGGTGGAACAAAGATTGGACTTCTCTCGATGGGTACCAGAAGGATTCGGAACCGGTGACTGCGTCATCGTAGCTGATGATATCTTGCACATCATTGATTACAAGCACGGACTTGGAATCCTGGTGGAGGCAGATCACAATCCACAGATGATGTGCTACGCACTGGGTGCCTTGGAATTATTCGATGGCATCTACGATATCAGGACCATCCGTATGACCATCTTCCAGCCAAGGCGTGATAACGTCAGCACCTATGAATGCACCAAGGAAGATCTTCTTTCCTGGGCAGACAACACACTGGCTCCTACTGCCGCACTTGCAATGAGCGGACAAGGTGAATTTTCAGCCGGTGATCACTGCCAGTTCTGCAAGGTGAAAGCCACCTGCAGAAAGCGTGCGGAACATAATCTAGAGCTTGCCAAATATGATTTTGCAATGCCGGATACCCTGGACAGATTTGAAATTGCAGCAATTCTTGCCAAAGCAGATTCCCTGACCGCATGGACAAACGACATCAAAGAATATGCCTTACAGCAGGCACTCTCTGGTGTCACTTATGACGGATTCAAAGTGGTGGAAGGCAGAGCCAACAGAAAATATTCGGACGAAGCAGCCGTAGCCGCTGCAGTAGCAAATGCCGGATATGACCCTTATGAACCAAAACTTCTTACCATCACTGCTATGACAAGCATGCTTGGTAAAAAGAAGTTTGAAGAGATCCTGGGTTCCCTTGTCATCAAGCCCCAGGGCAAACCTACACTGGTGCCAATAACAGACAAACGAGCACCACTAAATACAGCCAAAGGCGATTTTAAGGAGGAAAACGAAAATGAGTAAAATTGTAAATCCAACAAAGGTAATCACAAGTCCACAGACCAGATGGTCTTATGCAAATGTATGGGATGCCAAGAGCATCAACGGCGGCGCACCGAAATACAGCGTCAGCCTTATTATTCCTAAGTCTGACACCAAGACCGTGGAAAAGATTAAAGCAGCAATCCAGGCAGCTTACGAGGAAGGTCAGAGTAAGCTGAAAGGTAACGGCAAATCAGTTCCTGCTCTCTCTGTAATCAAAACACCTCTCAGAGATGGTGACACCGAACGTCCAGATGATGAAGCTTACAAGAACTGCTACTTCATCAATGCAAACTCTGCTACTGCTCCTGGTATCGTGGATGCAGACAGAAATCCGATTATGGAACGTAGTGAAGTATATTCCGGTGTTTATGGCAGAGCATCCATCAGCCTCTACGCTTTTAACAGCAATGGTAATCGTGGTATTGCTTGTGGCTTAAACAACTTGCAGAAAATTTCCGACGGAGAACCGCTCGGAGGTAAGGCAAGAGCTGAGGATGACTTCGATACAGAGGATGACGATGACTTCCTCTCCTAATGAACTGACAATCTCACGGGTGGCGGTACTGCTGCCACCCATACTTACAAAAAGGCATGGTAAATAATATGACAATAGAAATGATTAGTGAAATTTTAAACGCAATGGTACGTGGAACTCTTTATGGAATCTGCATCAGCTTCTGGATGATGGGGCTTGCTATGATTTGGAAATGGTTTATCGGAGTAGTAAAACGCTTCCTTCAGCTGCTCTTTCCAAAACGCTTTGCACCAAAAGATGTAACTGAAAATAAGAAATAAGATACTGGCGGCGGTGCTACTTGGTTCCGCTGCCATTTTTGTAAAGGAATGATAATATTATGATAAAAGAACTTTCAATCGACCTGGAAACCTATTCCGATGTAGACATCAAAAAATGCGGTGCCTACAAATATGCAGAATCTGACAGGTTTGAAATCTTGCTCTTTGCCTATGCCATAAATGGTGGTGATGTACAAGTCATCGACTTAGCCTGTGGAGAAAAAATTCCAAAAGAAATACTGGATGCCATCGTAGATCCAAATGTTACTAAATGGGCATTCAACGCAAACTTCGAACGTGTCTGTCTTTCCAACTGGCTCTATAAAAATGATTCAATTCACCATAAATCTTACGGACTTAGGATGATACTACCTACCAATTTCTTGACCCTGCATCCTGGAAATGCAGTATGATCTGGGCAGCTTACATGGGACTTCCGCTTTCACTAGAAGGTGTCGGCGCAGTATTAAAACTGGAAGACCAGAAAATGAAGGAAGGCAAAGACCTTATCCGTTACTTTTGCAAACCTTGTGCTGCAACTAAAACCAATGGCGGCAGAACCCGTAACCTCCCGGAACATGATATCCAGAAATGGGAACTCTTCAAATCCTATAATAAAAGGGACGTGGAAGTAGAACTCGCCATCCAGAAGAAACTTGCCAAATTCCCAGTTTCTGATTTTCTCTGGGATGAATACCACCTTGATCAAGAAATCAATGATAGAGGCATTGCTCTTGAACATGATATTGTACTGGAAGCAATAGAGCTTGATCGTATAACCAAAACTGAACTAACCGAAAAACTCCAACATATTACCGGTCTTGATAATCCAAACTCCGTAATACAGATGCGTGAGTGGTTAGCTTCCAAAGGTATAGAAACTGACACCCTGGACAAGAAAGTTGTAGCAGAGCTTCTAAAAACCGCTCCACCAGAACTGGCAGAAGTCCTTATCTTAAGGCAACAGCTCGCCAAATCTTCCGTAAAGAAATATCAAGCAATGGATAATGCAAGATGTACAGATGGCAGAGCTCGTGGAATGTTCCAATTTTACGGTGCCAACCGCTCCGGCAGATGGGCTGGCCGACTCATCCAGTTACAGAATTTACCCCAAAACCACCTTCCTGATTTAGAAGACGCCAGAAACCTGGTTCTTTCTGGCAATTATGAAGCACTTTCCATGCTGTATGATTCTGTACCTAATGTACTGTCAGAACTTATTCGTACCGCCTTTATTCCTAAACCCGGATATAAATTTATTGTAGCTGACTTTTCTGCTATAGAGGCAAGAATACTGGCTCATCTAGCCGATGAATCCTGGAGAGGTGATGTCTTTAAAAACAATGGAGATATTTATTGTGCGTCTGCTTCTAACATGTTTGGTGTACCAGTAGAAAAGCATGGTATA
>SVFG01000062.1 GCA_015056975.1 Lachnospiraceae bacterium
AACCGACTGCGCCGTGTCTCATTACACGCACGTGCTCATTATAACACAGTTTTTATCAAAAAACTACTGTTTTTCATTTTCGTCCAGATACAACTGCACACGGTTCTGAATAATCCGACAGGTGTCCTCCAGCGTCCTATCCCCTGCGAAATATGCCTTCGCTTCTTCTATAATCATGGTGCGGATGGTTTGATTCTCCATTGTGTCGGCAACTGCACTATCCATCATCTCTTCCAGAGCAGATACCCTCTTCTCCAATTCTTCTTTGTCCAGTTCATCCGTTACATACATTTCAAGGAAGTCTTCTCTGCTTTCTTCATACCCCACCTTATAGGTCGTAAAACCACCACTACCACTATTTCTCGTTAACAGATACTCAATAAAGGCATACGCCCCTTCTTTACATTTACTTTTGCTAAGAATACTGATACAATTCATACGGATTAAGTACTTAGGTTCTCCCGTAGCAGTAGGATATCCCCGGTAAACCAACTTATCTCCATATTGCTCATCTCTCCAGCCTCTAACATCATTAAAATCACTCATGTATGCTACTGAGAGCACTGCATTATCCGTGTCATAAAGACCCTCCATATTATCATAATAAGGAGCCTCGTCTGTATGTAATTCATTTATTTCCGTTAGCAGTATCGAAAATTTATCTCCTGCAAAATCCGCTTTACGGCTCTCTTCTTCTATATAGTTACTCAAGTCACCCTTGAGTATCATCTCCAAAATATATTCCTTGGACAAGCCTTCTTGTGCTTTCGCATTCGGATGCTCTTTAAGCCATGCAAGCATCTCCTCCACGGTCCATCTGGTTAGCTCTCCCATCTCTGAGCACCTTCCAAACAAAGTACTTATCTGAAGTCCTTTGGACATTCCATAAAGCCCTCCATCTATTCTGAGACACTGAAGAACCCTCTCATCCAAATCCTCCATATCCAGTTTGTCCGATTTCTCTATATAGGGAGTTAATTCCTCTAAAAATCCCTGACTTTGATATATCTCCATTTCTTCATAATCAAACATATACAGCAGGTCCGCACTTTCCTTAGCCATAAGCCGGGTATTTGTGCATGCATACAGATCCGCCATCTTAATACCGGTTATCTCTATGGTTTCAAATACCACTTTATAGTCCTTACTCTGCTTGTTAAAATCAACTACTATATCTCCAAGCATCTCCTCCAAAAAAGGACTGACACTGAGTACGGTAACCACCTGCTTGCCATCTCCTATTTCTTCCCCTTCCTTTGCTTCCCGAAAGCTAAGGAGTTCCACCGGACTGCTCTGATCCAAAAGCTTCCAGCTCACCAAAAGGGGCTCTCCTGATTCCTTCTGCGCTACTGTCTGCATCTCACTTCCGACAACATCATGTGCGGCAAAATCAAACAGCTTTACTACCTTTTCCTGTGCCAAATCACAAGAGTAGAGCGCGCCACCATCACGGGTCAGTAAGGTATTCCCCTGCCCCTTCCAAAGCATTCCTTCTCCCAGAAGTTCCCTTTCATCCGTTAAGTTCTTATACGCAAACTGCACTTTTGCGATTTCCGTTTCATTCTCTTCTGCGTTCCGATAAGTGACATATACTTCATCGCCACAGTTCTCCATACCGTAATACTTTTTTCCCGGGCACTCCACTTCTCCCTGATATTCCCCGTCTTTGTCAAACAAATAAAGGCATGCAGAGGAGAGGGCGTAGATATTGCCCTCTCCGTCTAATGCCAGCTTGTATACCACATTATTCTGTAATGTATTACTTAAGTTCTCGTCGAAGTCCTTCCTGAAAAGCAATTCTCCTTCCCCGGAGTACGCCGCCAAAAAGCTATTCTCCGCCACCGTACGTCCCATACAGTAAATCGTAGAAACACCACTATTATCTGTTTCTACGGTCAGCGCCTCCACAAAGACGTCGCTTAAATCAATGGGAAGCTTTGTGGGCTTTTCCGTCCCGGACAAATCTGCCTCGCAAATACTCTGCATCGTCATGCCCTGATTGTCCACAAAGTAAAGCTTCTCCCCCGACACGCAAAAAGAGTTGGAGAGCGGCTTAAAATCCGGCGTTATCTGTGCATCCTTATAGTCCATGACATACGACTTGTCCACACTTTCCGTACAGACTGACAGGGAAGTCTCCTGCGATATATCTTGCGTAACGGGTTGCTTCCCGTTGCCACAGGCTGTGAATAAAAATGTTGTAATGAAACATAAAATACCTATGAATTCCCCCAATAACCTCTTCATCTTCTCCACCTCTTAAACCTTATCCTTCTCTCCAATAATCCCCATAAATGACGCTGTTTTTCGGAAGCTTCCAAAGACTTTCTACTGCCATGGAAATATCTCTGATTGCTCCTGTTGCATTCCAACAGACAACCCAGTACAAAAAATAATTATGTATGTGAAATAACAACATTATCGTCATAGGAATTACTGTCAACGTTACAAATGGTGCTAACAATACTACTATGTACCTTGCTTTTGGCATTTCCCCATCATAAGCTACATATAGCATGGGTAAAAATTTAATTTTCAAGTAAACTCCAAAACGCACCTTTCCCGAACTTAGTTTAGCCGGTAAAGCAAGTGCGTGAATAAATTCATGAAGCGGAAATGTCACCACCAAACTTGCCAATAATATCAGCCAGCCAAACCCTTTCACCGCACCCCTATTGGGGTCTAACAGGATATCCAAAAGAAAGCATATCAGAACCACTAATATATTAATGCACAAAACAAATATATTCTTATTTAATCTGAGTTTTCGATCATACCAAAAGTCTATTTGTTTCCATCCATAATCATTATTGTCTTGGTTTTCTGTTCCTAAATCATTTGTCATTCGCTCGTTCTCCAACTACGCTTGGTACATTCAATTATAGCGATTAGTCCTCCGCATTCTCGTCCAAATATAATTGTACCCGATTCTGAATAATCCGACAAGTATCTTCAAGCGTCCTATCACCTGCGAAGTATGCCCGTGCTTCCTCTATAATCATGGTGCGGATGGTTTGGTTTTCCATCGTGTCCTGTGTTGCCAAACTTATCATTTCCACTTGACGTTCTCTTTGTTCTTCGGTCATATCAGGTATTTCTCTTTCCTCTTTTGTTCCATAATCATAAATACTCACACCGGTTGATGCATGCTGCATAGCGGCATCAAATTGTATTTTTCTTGCAGAATAGTAATCCCCGCTCAATTCATTTTGCAAAAAGAATTCAATAAATTCAAATGCACCTTCCTTACATTCACTACGACTAAGAATTCCAAGACACCCCATATCCCAAAAATAACGAGGTACACCATCATTACATGGATACCCTATAAATACGGATTCATCACAATAACCTGTTTCTGTTTCTCCACTTATCTCTTGAAAATAACTAATAACCTCTCTTTGCAAAACAGGATCTCCCGTCTTTAATGTCTCATCCCAGTCAAATAAATACAGGGTTTCATCATTTTGCAAGTTCTTAACTTCCTGCATAAGCTTCCTAAATGCTTCTTCGTTAAATAGTGCTTTCCTTTGTTCCTCATCCAAATATTCTTCCAGATTTCCCATAAGACAGTATTCCAAAATAACTTCATCAGATAATCCGAAATATCCTTTTGCATCAGGATTTAGTCTTAACCAGTTCAAGAATTCCTCAACTGTCCAGCCGATACCTTCACCTAACTGTGACTTTCTTCCCATTAGGGTATCTATTCCAAAGGATTCCGTTATACCATATATGTTTCCATCCGTTTCCAGACAATTAACTATTTCGTCTAGTAAATATTCTTTTCGATAAACCTCTGATTTTTCTAAATATGGAGATAAATTTTCCAAAAAGCCTTGTCTTTGATATACCTGTATTTCCTTATAATCATCCATATATATAATATCAGCACTATCCTTTGACATCAGACGGGTATTGAAAGCAACATATATTTCTGCATTTCCATCAATATCTACTTCCTCAATAACCACCCTATATTTATCACTCTGTTTGTTAAATTCAGCTACTACACCGCCATATCCGTATTCAGTATCTGACATTCCCTCCATACAAAGAAATGTAAGTAACTGTCTTCCATCCTGTGACCTTTCCCCTTCTTTTGTTTCCCTAAAAGATATAATTTCTACAGATTCATTTTGTTCTAAAAGATGCCAGCTGATAAATATAAATTCTTCAGCTTCATTTTGTACAGCAAATTGTACTTTGGTGCCGGATACATCATAATTATTAAAATCAAAAAGCTTATAAATCCTATCCTTATTCGGCTCCATGATATAACATGAGTTATTATCTGCGGTAAGCAAGGTACAATTCTGTCCCCGATATAGTGTACCATTACCTAATACTTCTTTGTCACTTACCAACCTTTGATAAACCCTATCACATTCCGATAAAATAACTTTTTGCCCATCTTCACTATGATATGTAACATAAATCTTTCCGTCTCCACAGCCTTCTATACTGCAATACCCTTTTCCAGGGCACTCCACTTCTCCCTGATATTCCCCGTCCTTGTCAAACAAATAAAGGCATGCAGAGGAGAGGGCGCAGATATTGCCCTCTCCGTCTAATGTCAGCTTGTATACCATATTATTCTGTAATGCTTTACTTAAGCTTTCATCAAAATCCTTCCTAAAAAGCAATTCTCCTTCTTCGGAATACGCCGCCAAAAAGCTGTTCTCCGCTACCGTACGTCCCATGCAGTATATTATGGAGTCACCATTATTATCCGCTTCTACGGTCAGCGCCTCCACAAAGACGTCACTCAAATCAACGGTAAGCTTTGAGGGCTTTTCTGTCCCGGACAAATCTGCCTCACAGATGCTTTGCATCGTCATGCCCTGATTGTCCACAAAGTAAAGCTTCTCCCCCGACACACAAAAAGAGTTGGAGAGCGGCTTGAAATCCGGCGTTATCTGTGCATCCGTATATTCCATAACATATGACTTGTTTGTGCTATCGGGACAAGAGAATATCAAGGTATCAATATCCTTTTCTTCTATATTCTGTGTTTGTCCGCATCCTACGAATATTAAAAATATGAATAGAAATAATTTAGCTAATGTACCCTTATAGTTAACAATCAACTTCATCAATTTATCTATCTTCTCCTATACTAGGTATTCATTATCAACAATGTCATCTGCATCTTCTAAAATTTATGTCAACTTACATTGACCCTATAAAATATCCAATGATGCACACACTACAACCAACTCCCCTAACATCATCTTATAAATTAATAACATCAAGCGTTTCCTATAATATGATAGGTATAAATAGAATTGCGATGATCCTCAATTTGATAACATCTAATATTTTGCGATTTCCCACAGGTAAAGCAATAATCTCGCAATCTTTCTATGCGACCGTGTACATAGCAAGTTGCTCTAACTCCATCAAAATCTTCCGTATGTGTATAACTCCAACTATTAAGAATCGGTTCCCCCATTTCCACAAAATCTCCAGGACAGTACGTCCACAAAATCCCATGAGCAGCCTTCACTGTTTGTCTTATTGAACTCACTGCTAATAAACTTGAAAGCAAAACAATTGCTACTTTTTTAATCATATCTTTTATCCTCTCTAATAATTAACATAATGTCATTTATTTAATGCTAAATTACTTATACTCTTAATTCACCAAAGAATTATATTATTGGTTCTCATCCAAATATAATTGTACGCGATTATCAATCTTTCTGGTCACCTCAAGGGCAGTACTGTCTCCTGCTGCAAAAGCACCTATTTCTTCATTAATTATCGAAAGTATTACCGACTCTTGGTACAGTGGTTTAGCCTCCTTTATCAATTCGTTATATTCCTCTGCGAAAGCCATCTGATCATTACTAATGGAACGAAATTGACTATTGCCAAATGCGAAGGTATATTCCTCTCTGTCCGGATCATACTGCAAATTATCGTAAACAAGGTTCTCTATAACGCTGAGATTGCGATACGAGATGCTTCTCTGCATTTCCTCTCCTATCATGTATTTCAACAGTTTTTTAATGGACTCCTTTTTTTCTTCACTTATATTGGCATTGACCACCAGCATTTCATCGGCAGATAGATAATGTTCCGAACCGTCCAGTGACGGTATTCCCACTGCATGCCATTTTGGGGAAACCTCCTCCATCAGATAACAATACTCAAACAAATCACATCCCACAGGATAATAACCCAGTGCCGTCCTCTTCATCATCCGTTCTATACCAATCGGAATTTCTGTAATTTCTTGCGAATAATAATTCTTGGCATACACCAACACTTTCTCTAAAAGTCCTGCAAAATTCTTCTCCTCAAAGCAGCTGGTTCTGCTCCCCCAGTCAATATATGGGGTCTTCTCTCGCAAAAGATCATACATTACCAAAAAATTAGTAGGTTCCCAATCTTCATAATCACTTGTAAACAGACATTCTATCTGCGGATTCTGCTCCACCAGCATGTGGATATCTTCCACATTCCAGCTACTCTCACTCCAAATCTCCTCATTGACAAACATGGTGTGGAATTCCATGTATAAAGGAATTCCGTACAGACCATCTCCAAAACTTCCGAGTTCTAATGCCTGAGGCAGAAGTCTCTCTATTTCCTCTTCCGACAGCAGCTCCCTGATATCCAGCAAAGCCCCCTTTTCCTGCAGCATAGCAATGTCTCTTTGGCGCACATACAACATATCGGGGCCCTCCCCGTTTACCATGTCTATAAACATTCTGCTCTGCTCCTTCTCACTGTCATCCTGTATCTCAAGTGGTACCCCATTCTCACGGGAAAAGGTAATAAAGCCGCTCTTTATCGTTTCCATGTGATAACCGGCTACATCCGTTCCCACAACCAGAGCGTCCGCATAGACCACAGGTTCCTGTGTAACCCTTACCACCCAATCCTTATCCGCGGAACGGTTTCTTAAATACAACTCCCCCTTTTCGTTCCACGCCAGCAGACCGTTTATACCTTTTCCCACTCCGTTCTCCTCCAGATTAAGCAGTGCCTCTCTCTCTCCGGTCAGCACATCCCATCTCACAAGGTCACTGCCATACTGATAGTATATAAGATTTTCATCCATGCCAAACCAGGTGGATATGGCTTTCTCCTCTAGTCTTACAAGCTCCTTCCACTGATTGTCGGTGTCCCTCCAAAACAGAAGACTTGCTTTCTCCTCCAGTTCATATACCGGAAAGAACAGACGACCATGCTTATCCCGCACAGGCTCATAAATAATATCCATCATTGGCGCATCACAGTGGTAGGACAACACACCCTTTCCCTCAGGGTCAATCACATACAGGTGTCCCCTCTGGCTATTATCCTGAGTCTGCACATAGCAGTATCCTTCACCGTCCACATAAAACCATCCCGGATCTTCATCGCAGCCTAAAGCGGCAAGTCCCTCATGCAGGTTTCTTTGGGAAATCAGCTTTCCTTCTCTATCTGTGGTGACAATCCAGACGTTCTCCGGCAGACTGAATTCACTGGGTGCATTCCCCTGTTCCTTTACTCCAAAGTACATCTGATTCCCAGATTCATCAAAATGAAAAATAGCCTTCTTATCCATTTCCCAGTTACTCTGGTCGATATAGGTTTCGGATATATCCTCCCCCTCCGGTGATGTCCTTTTGACATAATAGTTTACCTGCTCCCCGGATTTGTAACGCAGCAATTCCGTGTATTCTTCTCCACCTGTTTTTAACACTCTACCGCTGGTATAAGTGCCTTCACCGGTACGTTCCGGCTCCAGCTTCGTAAAATCGCAGGTATTCCAGTCCTGCGCCTGCTTCACCTCTCCTACTTTAAAGCCCTGCTCCCAGTCCACTTCCTGCTTCACCACAGTATCCTTTTCTATTTCCTGCACTGCAGGCTCTCCACAGCCCGCCATACAGAAGACGAAAAGCATACCTGCAATAAGGCTGTGCATACTCCATCGTCTCTTCATTTCGTTACCTCTCCTTTTTCCCTTATATAAACAGTTGTCATCCTATTTCTTGATTTTTTTGATATCCTCCCAAACTTAGTATATTTCACCCCACAAAAAATGGCAAACGCTTTTGTACAAACGACCGTTTTTTTGTATAAACGACATTTGTTAAGCATTTGCCATCACATTTTCTATATCACAATGTTAATTTGAAACCATCCCGGCTCTGTCTCATATTCCAACAAGCCCTTATGTTTACGTACCACTTCCTCCACGTTTTTAAGACCCAGACCATGATTTATGGAATCCTTCTTATTGGTGCGAGGTCTGCTTTTACTTGATTGTACTGCATCGCAGGAATTTCCAATATCCAAGACTAATTTCCCCTGAAATACCGAAATATTAACATCAATCCTTTTTTCTCCAACAACTCTTTCTACAGCCTCGACTGCATTGCTGAGCAGATTCGAAAACAGGGTACATAATTCAAAAACCGATAGATGCTCTATCTTAGCGATTTCTCCTTTAAAGCTCCATTCGCTCTGAGTATCCAAAGCCTTATTGTGCCACTCACTGATAATGGCATCTACCGCAGGTATCGAAGTATATCTTTCAACCTTCACTCTGTTTAAGCCTTCTTCCATCTCTTCCAAGTACTTCTTTAATTGTTCCATGTCTTCCTTTTGCGTCAGCATGTTCAGCGCCTGTATATGTGCACGCATATCATGAGCAAGTCTCCTTCTTGCTTCATCCTCCTCTATCAGTCTTTGAATATGCTCCTTTTGTCCGGCTAAAAACATATTGTACTGCTGAACCTTCGTCCATGTAATCTGCTGCCAGATACTTAAAACAATAAACAGAAAAGCCATGATAATACTTGCAAATACGACCTTATCCTTCACCTGATAAACAAGAGGGTCTCCTGCCAACAGCCCCTGGGCAAATCCGATAATCAGAAACGCACAGCATATTCCCAACAATAAAACAAAATATTGACCGGGACTAAAATCTAAAAAGCCTACCGCTTTCCTCCTGGCAATGAAACCATAAACCGAAAAGACAATAATAGCCGGCATTTGTGCAATCATTAACAAACCCGCAGACTCACAGAGCATTTCGTGAGTAATATTAAGCGATGCCGCAATACCGTAAGAACCTATTAAATTGACTAAACACGGCAGGAAATAAACAATCGGGAATAAAAGAAAGGTTTTCCATCTTTTACCTTCTGACAAGACAAATGCAACTACAAATCCACAGCCTACGATTACGATATCCTTCCATTCATCACCCTTTGTCGCCAAGAACACGCCGCACTGTAATAAACACGTACCGCCAATAGTAACAAAATATAGCCATTTTGTCTTTGTAAATACAGTACCAAATACATTCGTATACACAATATAAAATATAAGGAAATCTATCAATGTGTACAACAGTACTTCTATCATCCCTTACCTTCTCCTTTGTGTCCAGTCCTTAACAAATTCCAAATATATCTTTCTTGCTTCCTTTTTATACTGCCGCCCTAGTGTAAATCGGACATCATTCATCAAAAGAACCTGCTCACTCTCCCAATTCTTAACATTTTGCATATTGATAAGATATGACTTATGAATTCTCAAAATTGGTGTGCCTGACATTTTATCCTGACAGGTCTTTAGGTTTTCACATACTAACAGCTTACCATCCTTTGTGTACAAATAGGTATAGTTGCCCGCTGCTTCAAAATAGTATATATCTTCCAGCTTTACGTAACTCATGCCCTTATCTATCGGAAATCCATAGCTGATGTTTTTCTGCATTTCTTTCAATGCGACCTTAAGCCACTCCTCCAGTTCTGTCGCATTTACAGGTTTTCTCAAAAATGTCAGTGTCCTGAATCCAAAAGCATCCCACACAACATCCTGATAGTTGGTAACGAAAATAATTCTCCATACATTCTCTTTTTGCTCAATTATTTTCTTCACTTCCATACCATTCATTCCGCCCAACTCTACATCAAGAAACAACAAATCAATCGGGTCGTCACCGTAATCCAAAAACTCCTCCCCTGAGGCAAATTCTATACATTCATACGGCAGAGAATTCTTTGCAAAGAAACCATCACATAATTCCTTTATATGCTGCCTTACACTACTTTCATCATCACAAATTCCTATGGTAATCATTCGTACTTCCCCTCTTTACTCACCCATTCTCCTTAATCTCCAAGAACAAAAGCTCCATAGTGAGTTCAAAATTTACATTGGCATTCAGTCGGTTCTTTGCCTTATCCAGTGCCTGAATCACGCGCTCAATCCCCTCGTAGCTGCTACGCTGTGCCACCTTTCTAAGCGTCTGAATTTCCTCCCTGAAAATCAGATGATTGCTGTCATTGGTCGCCTTAAAGAGCAGTACATCCCGATACCAGATTGCCATGATGTCCAGATAATCATTAACCTCCAGCTTGTAGTCATTGATTTTCTTGATAGCGGCGATAATTTCATAAAGCTCCATATCCTGTATGTACTTAAGCAGTGACAGAGCCTCTGCCTTCACATTGTCGAATTCCTCGCTGGATGCCAGTGCCTTTGCCCTTCCCACATTTCCTCTGGCAAACGCTACGCACACCTCTGCCTTATAATCCGGAATCTGCAGCTCCTCCATCAAAAATTTGCGCACCAAATCATCTGCAACCGGCTTCATGTTCAGTACCACGCAACGGCTCAAAATGGTAGGAAGCAGGGAGTTGACATTGGTGGTCAGCAGTAATATCACCGCATACTCCGGGGGCTCCTCCAGAGTTTTCAAAATGGCGTTCTGAGCCTGTACCGTCATCTTCTCCGCCTCGTTCATGATATAAACCTTATAAGGGCTGCTGTAGGGCTTAATTGCCACATCATTGTTAATCTGGGCGCGGATATCGTCAACACTGATGGTGTTGGGCTTTTCATGGGTAATCTTTATAATATCCGGCTGATTGTCGGACAATGCCTGCTTACAGGAATGACATTCCATGCAGGGCTCGTCCCCTCCCCTTTCACACTGTAGTGTCTGTGCAAAAATCTTTGCAATGAATTCCTTACCCGCAGACTTCTCCCCGTTTATGATGTACGCATGGGAAATCTTTCTTGAAGTAAGGGCACTGCGAAAATGCTCCTTTATCTGCTCCTGACCTACAATATCTCTAAAACCTGCCATACCGCTACCTCCTTATGTAAATATATCCAGCAATAATCCACGGATTTCCCCAATCTTGTCCAGTATCGCCAGATTGTCCTTCTCATCCTTCATCAGCTCCTGCGCCAGCTGGTCCAAATTCTCATCAATCAGTCTGATAATACCGTAAACCCTGTGCCTTCCCCTTCTGTCCAGGAAATTTTCTCTGGTAAAGGAGTGGGAACGGGTGACAATCTCATTCAGAAAATCCTTAATCAAGCCTCTGTAATGCTTCATATCCTTCACATCACGACGCTTATATAGCTTTTCACCCTGCATGGTAATTTCCTCCATAAGGGTATTCAACCTTGCCTGCAGCTCGGCCTCCTGCACATGACTAGCCAACATAAACTTGAAGTTTCCGTCTGTCGGTGTATTCTGTTTTATCTGCTCCACCGGAGTGGACTGACTCACCTGATTTACTTTAATATCCATGTACTCACCTGCTCAAATTAGCTTTTATGTAATCCGTTATCTCATCAAGGCATCTTGACAGTTCATCATTGTAAAAGCGTCTTGTAATCCCTGCCCTCTTGATATTTTCCTCAGAGAAATCCTCACTGTCCGCCAAAAAACGCCTGCACATCTCCTCATACTTTGGATGCTTCTGTTTCCTCTCTCTGTTCAGCGCACGCTGCAAACGCACTCCATCATCCAGTTCAATCAGCACCGGAAGCAGCTTATCCTCACCAAAATACGCTTTCATCTTCTCGTAGGCCTCAAGCGTACCAATCATGATATAATCCTTCTCCTGCAAGTCTATCTGACCGTCATCCACGGTAAAATATCTCCACAAGCCATGAAAGGTATTGTACGCTCTGTCTTCAATCACCTTTCCAGCTTCCAACAACCGCTGGAAGCCATCTTCATCCGTGAACAAATATTCCACGCCCTCGCGTTCACCGGCTCTGATGGGTCTGGTGGTATAGGGTACAATGGTATGCAAATCCACTGCACCCTTTCTCAACAATTCTTTATAAATGGTATCCTTTCCCGTGGAGCTTTTGCCCATAAGGTAAATAATCTTGGCCATCTTTATACCTCTACAACTCTTATCATATTTGTTCTTCCGGCAATTCCCAAGGGAACCCCCGCTGTAATTACAACAATATCTCCCGCTTTTACATAACCGGCATTCTTTGCTTCCGTCACTGCATCTGCAAACAGCTCCTCCGTGGTTTCCTCCCTCTTTAAATAAAGAGGCTTCACTCCCCACAAAAGATTCAGCTGATGATATACCTTCTCACTAGTGGTACATCCGATAATGGGACAGTCCGGCTTGAATCTGGAGATAGACTCTGCTGTATAGCCGGATAAGGTTACCGTAATAATGGCTGCTGCCTCCAAATCCATTGCTGTCGTACAGGTAGCATAAGCTATCGCTGTTGTAATACTCTTCTTTTCAGAACATGACATGTGTGTCATTCTCTTACCGTAATCAATATCAAGCTCTGCACTTTCTGCAATACGTGCCATGGTCTTTACTGCCTCCACAGGATACAGTCCGGCTGCACTTTCCCCGGAGAGCATAATCGCAGTGGTACCATCATAAATCGCATTGGCGATATCCGTAGTCTCTGCTCTGGTGGGGCGCGGATTCTTTATCATGGATTCCAGCATCTGTGTGGCGGTAATAACATGCTTTCCCTGTGCATTGGCAAGCTTAATCATTTTCTTTTGCAGCACCGGCACCTCCTCAAGAGGAATCTCCACACCCATGTCTCCACGGGCTACCATGACACCGTCAGATACGGACAAAATCTCCTCCAGATTCATAATACCCTGCATATTCTCTATCTTCGCAATAATTTTCATGGGGCTGTTGTGCGCATCCAAAATCTCACGCACCTGTAGGATATCCTCCTTGGTACGGGCAAAGGAAGCTGCAATAAATTCATAGCCCATCTCTATACCAAATAAGATGTCACTTCTGTCCACCTCGCTGATATAGGGCATGGAAAGCACAACACCGGGTACATTCACGCCCTTGTGGTTCGATACGAAACCACCGTTAATCACACGACAGCTGATCTCTTCCCCTTCAATCGCTTCTACAATCATTTCAATCAGGCCATCATCAATCAGTATTGTAGTCCCAACCGAAATGTCATTTTTCAGATTCTTATAGGAAATAGCTGCCTTCTGTGCCGTTCCCATGATTTCCTCTGTTGTAAGTACAAAGGTCTGACCTGCCACAAGCTCTGCTTTGCCACCTTCAAAATCCCTGAGGCGGATTTCAGGACCCTTGGTGTCCATCAGGGTTGCCACCGGTAAGTTCAGCTCTTTTCTCACCTTATCGACCCGTTCAAACTTCGCTTTCTGTTCCTCATGCGTTCCGTGTGAAAAATTAAAACGTGCCACGTTCATGCCTGCCAGCATCAGCTCCTTTAATTTTTCCTCACCTTCACTCGCCGGTCCAATCGTACAAATAATTTTTGTCTTTCTCACTCTTTTATTCCCACTTTCTGTTACACTCATCTTATTCTCCATCCTACCCGTATATTTTTACAATATCACACATTTAAGCAGATACTGTCCTTCTATCATTTGTATTCCCTGGACATTCAATCCCTGCGCAATGTATTTTTGTAACTTTTCATAAGTATCCTTCGTAAGCACTTCTCCCGGCACTAACAGCGGCACTCCCGGAGGATATAGATTTATAAAGTCTGCTACCCGTCGATCTACTGCCTGTTGAAGTGAAACCTCTTCCCATGGTAAATCCCACGCTTTTGCAAGCGGTATTGAATGGTTCTCCTGCACTATTTTATCATCTGTCAAAAATGTATCCGCTGTTTGCGGCTCCCCCAAAACCTCCTGCACACCTTGAAGTTCACTATCTATCTGCAATAACGCCTGTGTCAAACGCTCATAGGCTTCCGCATGATCTCCCACGGTAAACATGGCGAGACAATAGCTCTCACATGCCATCTCCAACTGTAGATGGTATCTCTCTAACAGCATA
The DNA here is from genome assembly GCA_015056975.1 of Lachnospiraceae bacterium. GTDB lineage: Bacteria > Bacillota > Clostridia > Lachnospirales > Lachnospiraceae > Acetatifactor. The sequence goes on from SVFG01000062.1 coordinate 14,088, forward strand.
TCGTAAAGCTCTTTACCTGAAATACCCGCATATCGGCAATCAATAATAAGCTTACCAATATCTTGTTTTTGTGACATCTGTGTCATTGTTCTGAGTTTGTTACATGTCTGCAATTGCTTCAGCATATTAATATAGTTTTCTCGCAGAAACCGGAATAGTTCTTTCCCCTGCGTCTCCACTGTATGCAATGCATTATCTATACTTGCCATCAATAAATAGGATGGACTGCTGGACTGGTAAATATGCAAAAAACGTACCAATTTTTCCCTATTAATCAGGTCACCATTGCAGTGCAAAAGTGCTGTCTGTGTAAGCGATGGCAGGGTTTTATGCACACTATGTATCACAAGGTCTGCACCTGCCCTATTACTGTTATCGGCAAAACCTTCCGCAAATCCCAGATGTGCTCCATGTGCCTCATCCACAATGAGAGGGATGCCCTTTGCATGCACAATCCCGGCAATGGCTTTTACATCTGCTATACGACCTTCATATGTAGGAGAAACGATAAATACTGCCTGAATATCAGGATGCTCCTCTATTGCTTTCTCAACCTGAGAGGGTGTTATCGCATCGAAAAAATCAAAGCCTTCCACTACTTCAGGAATCAAATATGTTATTTGTAAATTTCTTAAATATGCAGCATGATAAGCAGATTTATGACTGTTACGGCTCATTAATATATGACCACCTTCGGGCAGAGCCGCACTGATTGCACTCAATATCCCGCAGGTACTGCCATTTACCAAATAATAGCTCTTATCTGCACCATAAAGCCTTGCTGCACGCTCCTGTAATTCTGCAATTATTTCTTCCGGCTGATGCAGGTTGTCAAAACCATCAATCTCCGTTATATCCATCTCAAAAACATCGGAAGGCATTTTGCCATACAGTCTGCGTTTATGTCCCGGCATGTGATACGGATACATATCAGTTTTACTATATGCAATTAATTTGTCATATAAATGCTCCAATGTCCTACATCCTCCACATGCCCTTATCGCTCTATTTATCAGTGTTTTCAGCTTTCTCTTCGGTAATTCCGGTTTTCACTGCACCATGCCCTTTGTGAACATGAAATGTCTCCATAAGAGAACACCATTTATCAGCCATACTGACTATCCATGCCTCCCTATGCTTCGGCGGAATAACCGTCAATGGCCACATATGCTTTTTAATAATTTCTTTCTCTCTGTCAGTGAGGTCATACTCCGCGGAAGCATTTTTTAATGCTCTTCCGGGATGATAAAACCCATGCAGCTTGTATGGTTTAGCATAATCTCCTACATGCCAGTCATACAAAAAATAATCATGCAAAAGAGCGCCTCTGATTAATTCACGGCGATTACAACGGATATGCAGCTTGTCACTAATTGCAAGACTATATTTAGCAACATTCATACAATGATCATTTACAGTCATATTTCCGTGTTGAATATGTGCCTTAGTAGATAAAAATTTTTCTGATGCTAAAATATCAGATCCGGCATTATGAATCTGTTTGCGCAATTCCTTTTGTTTCTCATATTGTTTTATCCAACGTTCACGTTTTCTTTTAGAACGTTGACCTAATTTTCTCTCTGCCATAATAACCTCCCACGGAACTGATTTATTACATTCCGCTGTAAATAGAGAATAATACTACATTATATATTATACCATTATATAAAGCAAAAAAATAGCACTAAAAGGCATATTTTAGCCATTTAGCACTAAATAAAAAAGGGCATGAAAAAATGCCCAGAACCGGAATCGAACCAGTGACACGAGGATTTTCAGTCCTCTGCTCTACCAACTGAGCTATCTGGGCATTTAGACATAATGTCTAGAGTAGCGGGGACAGGATTTGAACCTATGACCTTCGGGTTATGAGCCCGACGAGCTTCCAGACTGCTCCACCCCGCGTTATTAAATTAAATGATATATTTATATCTTATGTTCCATCGGAATGATTTATGCACTCCCTGAAACAAATGGATGGAGGTGGATTCGAACCACCGAAGCAATTTGCAGCAGATTTACAGTCTGTCCCCTTTGGCCACTCGGGAATCCATCCATATGGATTTCATTCAATATGAAATTAAATCCAAAAGCCGATGATCGGACTCGAACCGATAACCTGCTGATTACAAATCAGCTGCTCTGCCAATTGAGCCACATCGGCGTATTTATATCGGCATTAACATAAAAGAAATAGGGCCTATAGGGCTCGAACCTATGACCCTCTGCTTGTAAGGCAGATGCTCTCCCAGCTGAGCTAAGACCCCATTAACGACCCAGATCGGACTCGAACCGACGACCTTCGCCGTGACAG